>JAITUD010000302.1 GCA_031286555.1 Microbacterium sp.
GCGCAGATCCTCGACCTCATCGAGAAGGCGCAGGACGAGACCGGCGCCGCCGTGATCATGATCACCCACGACATGGGCGTGGTGGCGCGCACCGCCGACGACGTCATCGTGATGTACGCAGGCAAGCCCGTCGAGCACGCCGAGGCGCGGGAGCTCTTCCACCGCACCCGGATGCCGTACTCGATCGGCCTGTTGGGCGCGATCCCGCGCGTCGACAAGGTCGAGAAGGAGCCGCTGGTCCCGATCAAGGGCAACCCGCCGCTGCTGATCGACCTGCCGGACGCCTGCCCGTTCGCGAACCGCTGCCCGATCGCCGTGGCCGCGTGCCGCACCCGCGAGCCCGACCTGGTGCCGGTCGACACCGGCTCCGGCGAGTTCCACGATGTCGCCTGCATCCGCGCGGACGAGATCGACGACGCCGGCCGCATCGGCGGCCTGCCGGTCTACCCGCTGCACGAGGTGCCCGAGAGCGACCTCACGCGCACGCCGCGCGAGGAGCGCCCGGTGACGCTCGAGGTGCGGAACATGACCAAGACGTTCCCGCTGCTGAAGGGTGCGCTCTTCAAGCGCAAGGTCGGCGAGGTGCACGCGGTCAAGGGCCTCAGCTTCGACGTCCGCGAGGGCGAGACGATGGCGATCGTCGGCGAGTCCGGCAGCGGCAAGACCACGACCCTGCTTCAGATCATGGACTTCGCCAAGCAGGAGGACGGCGACCTGATCATCGCCGGCGTGAACGTCAACGACATCAAGCACGGTGCGCAGGAGCGCGCGCTGCGTCGCGACATCCAGATCGTGTTCCAGGACCCCATGGGTGCTCTGGATCCCCGCATGACGGTGACCGACATCATCGCGGAGCCGCTCTACGCGATCGGCACCTCGAAGAAGGACGCGATGCACCGCGTCGAGGAGCTGATGGACCTGGTGGGGCTGAACCCGGCTCACCGGGACCGGTTCCCCGGAGCGTTCTCCGGCGGTCAGCGTCAGCGCATCGGCATCGCCCGCGCGCTGTCGACCAACCCGAAGATCGTCGTGCTCGACGAGCCGGTGTCGGCGCTGGACGTGTCGATCCAGGCCGGTGTCATCAACCTGCTCGACGAGCTGAAGGTCAAGCTCGGCCTCTCGTACCTGTTCGTCGCGCACGACCTCTCCGTGGTCAGGCACATCGCCGACCGGGTGGCCGTGATGTACCTGGGCGAGTTCGTGGAGCACGGCGACGTGGACGACGTGTTCGACAACCCGCAGCACCCGTACACCCAGGCGCTGCTGTCGGCGATCCCCGTTCCGGACCCCGACATCGAGCGCACGCGCCAGCGTGTGGTCTTCGATCCGGTGACGATGACGACCCGTCCCGCCACGGTCTGAGCCCCATCAGATAACCAAAAGATCACAGTCGATCACCGTCCGATAACAGTTAGCCGCGATTCACTCTCCGGCGCCTGTTTTGGCAGTCGATGCTGACTATCGTTCCCCTTATGACACGCCGAAAGGCGAAAGGAGCACCATGAAGCAGTACAAGCTGATGGGAGCGCTGGCAATCACCGGCGCTTTCGCACTCGCTCTCAGCGGGTGCGCTGCCGGCAACAGCGGCAGTGGCGACAACAAGGACAACGGCGAAGCTGCCGGCGTCGACGCCGCTGACTACAACCCGCAGCCCCGTGAGAACCTCAAGGAGGGCGGCACGGTCAACTTCCCCATCAACGAGATCCCCGCCCAGCTGAACGCGTTCAACAGCGACGGCAGCGCCGACACCGCACGCATCGCCGCGTGGTACACGCCGCAGATCCTGCTGATGAAGCCGGACGGCACGCCGTACAAGAACGACAACTACCTCGACGTCTGGAAGAACGAGGTCAAGGACGGCAAGACCGTGCTGACCTTCACCTTCACCAAGGAAGCGCACTGGAACGACGGCACGGAGATGGACTGGACTGCCATCGACGCGACCTGGAAGGCCAACCGTTCGTCCGAGGAGGGCTTCAACCCCAACGCGACCGACGGTTACAAGGAGATCGAGTCCGTCACCAAGGGTGACACCGACAAGACCGCGATCGTCACCTTCAAGAGCGAGTTCGCCTGGCCGCAGATGCCGTTCCTCACCGGTGTGATCAACCCGCACGCCGCTGACCCCAAGGTGTTCAACGAGGGCTACATCGACCAGCTGCACCCGGAGTGGGGCGCAGGTCCCTACACCGTCGACGAGTTCGACCCGAACAAGGACTTCGTGTCCTTCAAGCCGAACAAGGAGTGGTGGGGCGACAAGCCGCTGCTCGACAAGGTCACCTTCACGGGCATGGACGCGCAGGCCTCGATCAACGCGTTCAAGAACGGCCAGATCGACACCGTCGGCACCGGCACCAAGGACCGCCTCGAGCAGGTCAAGGGCATGAAGGACGTCGTCACCTACAAGGCGCAGCAGACCGCCAACACGGTGATCCTCGTCGACTCGACCAAGCCGCAGTTCAAGGACGTCGAGGTCCGTCACGCCTTCTTCAACGCGATCGACATCGACCAGCAGAAGAAGATCGCCTGGAACGGTCTGAACTACAAGGAGGACCCGGCCGGCTCGCTGACCCTGTACTCCTTCCAGCCCGGTTACAAGGACTCGCAGAAGGCCGCCGGCCTGAAGTTCGACGTCGAGGGCGCCAAGAAGATGCTCGACGACGCCGGCTGGAAGGAAGGCTCCGACGGCATCCGCGAGAAGGACGGCGTGAAGCTCGAGGTCACGTACCCGATCTTCAGCGACGACCCCACGCAGAAGGCCCTCGCCCAGTCGCTGCAGGCGCAGGAGAAGGCGGTCGGCATCAAGCTGAACGTCGACACCCGCCCCTCCAGCAAGTTCTCCGAGGACTTCACCTCGAAGAACTGGGACGTCATGAGCCTGCGCTTCACCGCCTCCGACCCGTTCGGTGCGGCCTGGTACTGCCAGCTGTACTGCTCGGACTCCGGCCTGAACCTCTCGGGTGTCGGTGACAAGGAACTCGACAAGAAGATCCACGACGAGGTCGAGTCCATCAGCGACCCGGTCAAGCAGACCGCCGCTGCGATGGACCTCGAGCCCGAGATCGTCTCGCGCTGGGGCATCATCGGCATCTACAACGGTCCGTCCATCGTGACCGCGAAGAAGGGTCTGGCCAACCTGACCCCGGAGCCCTACGTGGGCCTCGACCTCTTCGGCGTGCAGCCCGTTGAGAACGTGGGTTGGGAGAAGGACGCCAAGTAAGGCATCCTGATCGCATTCCTGGCGGGGCCGGTGGTTCATCCACCGGCCCCGCTTTCGTGCGTCCCGGGACGAGCATGGAGCAGTCGCTCAGGTCGACGTCCCGTAGGCTGGAAAGCATGCGTCGCGGGACATTCCGAGAAGGCACGGTGGATTACGCCGCGGTCGGGGCGTCGCACGCCCCCGACCTCATGCAGTATCCGCCGGAGCACAGTCTGCCGGCTGAGGAGTCGTGGCGGATCGGCAGCGGTGAGGACCGCTTCCGCACCGCCGGCGACGCCCTGCTGTCCTGGACCGCGCAGCGCGCGGCGGGCCTCGAGCTCGAGGACGTCCGTCCCTCCGCCGGTCCGACCTACGCCGGCGTGAGCTTCGACAACGAGGGCAACGCCATCGCGCCGAGCCGCCGCGAGCAGGAGCAGCGCTACGACGCCGAGGGCACCCCGTACGTGGGTCCCGGCATGACACTCAAGCTGCGCGGCCGTGTCAAGGGTCTGAGGGCCGACGCCGAGCTGCGCGTGATCTCAGTCACCGAGGAGCCCCGCCGGATCGGATTCGTGCTCGGCACGATCGG
>JAITUD010000312.1 GCA_031286555.1 Microbacterium sp.
GCGGCGAGGTAGCCGGCCAGCAGGGCGCGCGCCGTGACGTCGACCGCGCTCTCGTCGGGCAGGAACCGCGGATGGTGCAGGGTGGGCTGCGGCTCCTCCCCCGCGGTCTCGACGCCGACGAACAGCATGGCGGAGGGGACCACCTCGCAGAAGTAGGCGAAGTCGTCGGCGCCGAGCGAGCGCATCGGCTCGTCTCCCGGAACGCCGACTCTCGTCAGCCATCCGTTGATGCCGGATGCCAGGTCGTGATCGTTGATGAGGGCCGGCTGCCCATCGATGTGCGTGACCGCGGCCGTCGTGCCGTAGGCCTCGGCGGTGCGCTCGGCCATGAGCTTCACCGCGGCGAAGAGCGCGTCGCGATCCCCGACATCCGTGGTGCGCATCGTCGCGCGGATGTGCGCGTTGGCCGGGAGGACGTTGGCGACGCCGTGGCCCGCGTTCATCGTCCCCACGCTGATCAGGGCGGGACGCACCGGGCTGATCGTGCGCCGGACCACCTCCGGCATGCCGATCGCGATCTGCGCGATGGCCGCGACCGTGTCACTGGCAAGGTGCGGATAAGCGCCGTGCCCGCCCCGACCTTCCAGACGGATGTCGATCTCGTCGGCGGCGGCGTTGATGAAGCCCCCTGCCGAGGCGACCGCGCCGGTCACCACTCCGGGATGCACGTGCGCACCGATGACGCGCGCGATGCCGTACTGCCCGATGACGCCGGCCTCGATCATCTCCTGCGCGCCGGGAGGGGAGGTCTCCTCCCGCGGCTGGAGCAGCCCGACCAGCCCGAACGGGAGATCGATGCGGTGGGCCGCCCGCAGCAGCGCGACGAGCGCAGCCTGGTGCACGTCGTGCCCGCAGGCGTGCATCGCGCCGTTCTGCGAGGCGAAGGATGCCCCGGTCTGCTCCACTACGGGCAGCGCGTCCAGCTCGGCGCGCAGCGCGATCGACGGGCCGTCAGCCGGACCGACGCGACCCACGGCCCCGGCATCCGTCAACGGCACGAACGGGATGACATCGCCCAGCGCCGAGACGAGGCGGTCGCGGGTGGGTGCCTCTTTGCCGGAGACGTGCGGGTCGGCGTGCAGTTCCCGCCGCAGGGCGCGCGCGGCGGGGAGCTCTGCCTCGAGGGCGGTGAGCCAGTGGGTGGCGAGAGCGGGGAGGTCGGGAGTGGGCGTCATCGGGGCTCCTGTTCGTCCACTCAGTATGCTCGTTCGCCCGAGGGCCAGGGCACCTGAGAGGGGCCGCCCAGCGTCGTTACGTACTCTGGAGCCCATGAGCCTCAAGCGACTCCTCCTCGTCCTGCCCGCGGCGGCCATCGCCTTCTCCCTGGCGGCCTGCAGCGCGCCGGCGGCGCGTCCGAGCGTCGACGACGTCTCGGCCGGCATCCAGAAGGCCGCGAAGTCCACGAGCAGCAGCGAGGTCTTCACCGACAAGGTCTCGGACTGCGTCGCCAAGGAGCTGGTGGACTCGAAGATCTCCGACAGCGCGCTCAACACCATCGCCGAAGGCAAGGAGCCCAAGGGCGCCGACGACCAGAAGCTCATCACCAAGGTGCTGGACGACGCGGCGAAGACCTGTCTGCCCGCGAAGTAGTCGCGTCGCGGACGCATGGGCAGTTCTGCCCATGCACGCGGACCTTTCGATCCGCTGGGAGCCCGTACCCTGGATCCATGAACTCCGACCGGATCCTGCGCACGCGCACCTCGCGCCTCCTTCTCGCCCTCCCCGCCGCCGTCATCGCCTTCTCGCTGGCCGCCTGCAGCGCCCCCGCGCGACCGAGCGTCGACGAGCTCTCCAGCGGCATCCAGAAGATCGCCGGCGGCAGCACGCTCACCGACGCGATCACCGACTGCATCGCGAAGGAGCTGATCGACTCCAAGATCTCCGACGGCGACCTCGCGAACATCGCTTCGGGCAAGGACGCCGTCAGCAAGGACGGCGCGGACCTCGTCAAGAAGGAGCTGGCCGACGCCGGCACGAAGTGCGCCACCGCCGAGTAAGCGCAGAGCTGTGAGGATGACGGAGGCGATCGCCTCCGTCATCCTTCGTTAAGAACCGCAGGGAATGGAATCCCGCCCCTAACGTTGACCTCCAAGGCGCGCACCCGGCGCGCACCCTATTGGAGTCTTCATGAGCACCACGACGACGCGCCGCGCCAAGGCGCCCGACACCCGCGGACCGGTCCGCAAGCTGCTGACATCGTTCGGCTTCCAGATCATCGCCGCGCTGGTCCTCGGCGTCGTCGCCGGTCTGATCGGCCGCAGCCTGGGCGCGAGCATCGACAACCCGACGGTGCTCTCCGACACGCTCGACAAGATCGGCAGCTCGTACGTCACGATCCTGAAGGCCGCGGTCGTGCCGCTGATCTTCACCGCGATCGTCGCGAGCATCTCGAACCTGCGCCGCGTGCAGAACGCCGCGCGCCTGGCCGGCCAGACCATCCTGTGGTTCGCGATCACCGCATTCATCGCCGTGACGATCGGTATCGCACTCGGCCTCATCATCCAGCCCGGCGCACGTGCCGGCAAGGGCCTCGAGGCCAGCGACCCCTACGCGGTCGGCACCTGGTGGAACTTCCTGCTCGGCCTGATCCCGCAGAACTTCCTCGGCCTCGCGGTCTCCACGGGTCCAGGGGCGGTCGAGGGCTCGCTCGTCTCGAACGTGAACTTCAACATCCTCCAGGTCATCGTGGTCGCCGCCGTCGTCGGCATCGCCGCGCTGAAGGCCGGCAGGAAGGCCGAGCCGTTCCTCGTCTTCACCGAGTCGCTGCTGAAGGTCATCCAGCGCGTGCTGTGGTGGATCATCCGCATCGCCCCGATCGGCACCTTCGGCCTCATCGGATCGGCCGTCATCAAGTACGGCTGGGACAAGCTGACCTCGCTCGCGTGGTTCGCCGGCGCCGTCTACATCGGCCTCGCGCTGGTCATCTTCGTGGTCTACCCGATCCTCGTGAAGACCCACGGCCTGTCGATCAAGCAGTACTTCTCGGGTGTGTGGCCGGCCGTGCAGCTCGGCTTCGTGAGCCGCTCGTCGATCGGCACGCTGCCGCTGACTGAGCGCGTCACCGAGCGCAACCTCGGCGTGCCCCGCGCATACGCCTCGTTCGCGGTGCCGCTGGGTGCCACCACCAAAATGGACGGCTGCGCCGCGATCTACCCGGCCATCGCCGCGATCTTCGTCGCACAGTTCTTCGGCATCGACCTGAACTTCTTCCAGTACCTGCTGATCGTGATCGTGTCGGTCGTCGGCTCGGCCGCCACCGCGGGCACCACCGGCGCCGTGGTCATGCTGACGCTGACCCTGTCGACCCTCGGCCTCCCGCTCGAGGGCGTCGGCCTGCTGCTCGCGATCGACCCGATCCTCGACATGGGCCGCACCGCGGTCAACGTCGCGGGCCAGGCGCTCGTGCCGACCATCGTCGCCAAGCGAGAGGGCATCCTCGACCTCGACCTCTACAACGCGCCCCGCGAGGGACTTCCGTTCGCCGAGGACCTGGACGACTCGGACGACGCCGACAAGGAGGATGCCGCACACGCGGCCCTCGCCGACGCGAAGCACGAGGCCGCTGAGGCGGTCGCGGAGGCCGAGAAGGCGGCGGATGCCGCCGCGGACACGGATGCCGCAGAGCCGGCGTCCACGCGCTGACAGCTGAACACGAGAGCGGCGCCCCGGAGCATCCGGGGCGCCGCTCTCGTTTCGGTCCGCGCGCCCGCCCCGAGGGTGCTTCTCCGAGGTACGACGCCCGAGACCCCACGAAACCCAACCCTCGCCCGATCGGCCTCGCCGGTCCGACCGC
>JAITUD010000348.1 GCA_031286555.1 Microbacterium sp.
CGAGAAGCGAGCGCACGGCGGTCAGATACTCGCGCAGCAGCGTGAGCGGCGAACTCTTCCGTGCACCGACCTGCCCCATCCAGGGCAGGACGCCGTGTCCGAAGCCGGCGATGAGCCGACCCGGCGCGAGCCTCTCCAGAGTCGCGACCTCCATCGCCGCGAGGGCCGGGTTGCGCAGCGGCACCGGCAGCAGGCCGATCCCGACCCGCGTGCGCTCCGACCACGTCAGCGCGGCTGCCGCCGAGGCGATGCCGCCCTCGAGGAAGCAGTCCTCCCACAGCCACAGCTCGGCGACTCCCGCCGCATCCGCCGCCCGCACGATCGGACGCAGCTCCTCAGGCGGCGACTGCGGCCGGAAGGTGACGCCGACGGTGGGCTGCGAACCGGAGGGATGCGTACCGATCATGCCGCCAGCCTATGAGAGCTCGGGTTCGCTTCCACCGACTCGCGGTCACACCGCCCGCAGCGCGTCGCGGTCGAGCTGGTCGATCGAGGTGAGTCCGGCGAGACCGAGCGTGATGTCGAGCTCGGCGAGCACATTGCGGATCACATCGCGCACACCCTGCTCCCCCGCGATGCCCAGGCCGTAGGCGTACGGCCGGCCGAGGGCGACGACGGATGCTCCGAGGGCCAGCGCGATCGCGACATCCGCCCCTCCGCGCACGCCGGAGTCGAACACGATCGGCACCTGCCCGCCGACCCGTTCGGCGATCTCCGGCAGCACCGCGAGTGTGGGCACCGAGTGGTCGATCTGCCGCCCGCCGTGGTTCGAGACCCAGACGCCGTCGACTCCCGCATCCAGCGCCCTGGCCGCGTCGTCGGGATGCACCACGCCCTTCAGGATGATCGGCAGGCTGGTCCACTCGCGCGCCTTGGCGAGCTCGTCCCAGGTGAGCGCCGGGGTGGAGAAAACATCGAGGAACGTCTCGATCGCGGTGCGCGGCAGCGGCGATCGCAGGTTGTCGCGGAGGTTCTGCGAGCCGGTCAGCGCGGCGCCCTTGCGCGCGATCGTCAGACCCGCGGCGACGGCCTTTGCAGTCATCTTGACCGCAGTGGCATCAGCAGATGCGGCATCTGCCCGCTGCTTCACCAGCTCGCGGAAGACCGGGTCGGACGTGTACTGCGCGATGCCGAGGCCGCGCGTGAACGGCAGGTACCCGAGGTCGAGATCGCGGGTGCGCCAGCCGAGCAGGTGCGTGTCGAGCGTGACCACGATCGCCTCGCACCCGGATGCCTCGGCCCGGCCGATCAGCGACGCGTTCAGCGCATCCGACGCCGACCAGTACAACTGGAACATCCGCGGCGCACCCGGCGCCGCCTGCGCCACGCGCTCCATCGGGAACGAGGCCTGGTTGCTGAGCGTGTACGGCACGCCGGCGGACGCCGCCGCGCGAGCGACCGCGAGATCGGCCTCCGGATGCGCCATCTCCATCACTCCGAGCGGTGCGAGCACCAGCGGCGTCGGCCGGGTCCTGCCGAGGAACTCGACGGAGAGGTCGCGCGCCGAGACGTCGCGCAGCGGACGCGGCCAGATCTGCCAGCGGTCGAACTCGACGCGGTTCGCGGCCACGGTGCGTCCGGAGCCGGCGCCGCCCTCGATGTAGGCGAACGCCTCCGCGCTCAGCGCTTCTCGGGCAGCCGCCTCCAGCGCCTTGACCGCGGTCGGCACAGCAGGGCGGATGCCGCTGATCCCGGCGCGGTAGATGTCGGACTGGGTCCGGCGGGAGATGCCGCGGGCTGCGGCCGGATCGTTCGGGGCGACGCTGACCATGCCCCCGACCCTAGCCCGGCGTGCCGGTCAGTAGGTGATCGTGCGGCCGTCGGGGTCGCCCGGGCGCATCGGCCGCAGCCGGTCGGGCAGCGGCCAGGACAGCGTGAAGCGCTCGGTCGGCGGGCGCTGCATGTCGCCGAAGTCGTCGACCTTCACGACGATCCGCCCTGCTTCCGCGCCGTCCGAGGGAGTGACCTCGACGAACTTCACCCGCAGCGGCGCGGGGCCCTCGCCCTCCAGCATCCAGGCGTCGGCGAGCCAGCGCAGGCCGACCTGCTCCAGCGCCTCCTCGGCGGCGAGCCAGTCCAGGCCCTCGCCGGCGGTGCGGCCGAGCACGTCGATCGCGACCCAGTCATCGCCCTCGGCGCGGATCCATCCGATCAGCTCGCCGTCCTCGCGGCGATGCGGAATCCAGTCTTCGGGAAGCATCCCTCGACCCTAGTGCGTGTACTCCATGAGCTCGACGCCGAGGGTGCGGAACGCGTCATGCGCGCGCAGCCGGTGGCTGATCGAGAGGTCGTCGAAGCAGACGATCAGGGCGTAGACCACGCCGGCGCGCGGGCCGCCGAGCACGCCCGCCTCGACGCGCACACCGCGATCGCGTCCGGTCTTGTTGATGAACAGCAGGCCGTGCGCATCCTGGTCGTGCGCGAACGGGTCGAGACCGGTGGATGCCGCGACCAGGCTGAGGTCGTAGTTGAGGTTCAGCCACTCCGCCACCTGCGAGCTGACGGCCGCGTCGATCACCTCGGAATTCACCAGCGACGAGAACAGCCGCGCGAGCTCCTGCGTGGTGCCGACGGCCACCTGGGGCGCGTCGTCCGGGCCCCTCTGATCGCGGTAGCGGTCCAGCAGCGCGGTGCGCGGCATGCCGAGCGATGCGATCCGCGCGCGGATCCGCTCGTGCCCGACGCGCTGCAGCAGCGCGTTCACGGCGTTCGGGTCACCCACGGTGGCGGCGAGCACCGCGAGGTCGACGATCGGCAGCGCGGGGGCGCGAAGATGCCGCCACAGCCCCGACGACGACACCAGCTCCAGGTCGGCCCTGTCGATGATCTCGAGAGGATCGATCGTGCCGGCCTCGATGCCGGCGGCGACCTCGATGAGCAGCGGGACGATGCCCAGCCCCGCGATCGGCATGGTGACATGGTCGTCGCCGCGCAGCACCGACTTGGAGCTGTCCAGGTCGGCGACGTGCACCGAGACCGGCGCCCCGGCATCGGCCAGCTCCGCCAGAGCGCGCAGGGTCGACGTGAACGAGCGCCGACCGGCGGCCGCGCGCCGGGGCACCCGGCGACCGCCGCCGCGCGATGAGCGGCGGACCGTCGCCGAAGAGCCTTCGACAGGCTCAGGGACCGGGGCGGAGGAGGAACCCACGCTGATTCCTTCCACGTTAGGGGGGTTGCGGAGGAGATTTCAGGTGCCGAGGGCCGGCTTCCGCGCGACGACGCGCAGGAGGTCGTCCCCAGGCTCCTCGGCTATCGTAACCCCCGCCCGCGGCCCGGACGGACGGGGGTCACGAGACGGTCACCAGATCGTGACGCGCTGGCCTTCCGGCAGGTACAGGCGGTCGCCCTCGGCCACGTCGAAGGCGTCGTAGAACGCCCCGATGTTGCTGACGATCTGGTTGCACCGGAACTCGTTCGGCGAGTGCGGATCGATGGTCAGCAGGCGGATCGTCTCAGCGTCGCGGCTCTTCTGCTGCCACACCTGCGCCCAGCTCAGCAGCAGGCGCTGCACGCCGGTGTAGCCGTCGATCTCACCGGCATCGCCGGCGATCTCGTACGCCTTCAGCGCGATGCCGAGGCCGCCGAGGTCGCCGATGTTCTCACCGATGGTGAGGGCGCCGTTCACGTGGTTGTCGTCGCTCAGGCCGACAGGGACGAGCGCGTCGTACTGCGCGATCAGCGCCTTGGTGCGCTCCTCGAAGGCGGCGCGGTCGTCGTCGGTCCACCAGTCGGACAGGCGGCCCTCGTGGTCGTAGCGGCTGCCCTGGTCGTCGAAGCCGTGTCCGATCTCGTGACCGATCACCGCGCCGATGCCGCCGTAGTTCGCGGCCGCATCGCGCTCGGCGTCGAAGAACGGGTACTGCAGGATGGCCGCGGGGAACACGATCTCGTTCATGAGCGGGTTGTAGTAGGCGTTCACCGTCTGCGGCGACATGAACCACTCGTCGCGGTCGATCGGCTGGCCGACCTTGCCGATCTGACGGTCGTGCTCGAAGTGGGTCGCATTGCGCACGCTGCCGACCAGATCGACCGCGTCGATCTCGACGGCGTCGTAGTCGCGCCAGGTGACCGGGTGCCCGATCTTCGGGCGGAACGTGTCGAGCTTCTGCAGGGCGCGCTGCCGGGTCTCGGGGCTCATCCACTCGAGCTCGGTGATGCTCTGCCGGTAGGCCTCGATCAGATTGGCGACGAGCGTGTCCATCGCTGCCTTCGCCGCCGGCGGGAAGTGCCGCTCGACGTAGATCTTGCCGACCGCGTCGCCGAGCGATCCCTCGACGAGCGAGACGCCGCGCTTCCAGCGCTCACGGATGGTGGGCACGCCGGAGAGCTCGGTGCCGTAGAACGAGAAGTTCTCCTGCACGAGGTCGTCAGTGAGGTACGAGGCCAGGCCGTGCACGGCCTTCGCGGTCAGCCAGGCCTTCCAGTCGTCGACACGGTCCTCGACGAGCAGCGAGCCGAGGCCCTCGAAGAAGCTGGGCTGGTAGGCGACCACCTCGGCGAACGCGTCGGGGTGCGCCACGGCGACGGCGTCGCGCCACGGCGACAGGTCGACGCCGACGAGCTGCTGCAGCTCGTCCCACGTCTTCAGGTTGTAGGTCTTCACCGCATCGCGGGACTCGACGTTGTCCCAGTGGTGGGCGGCGATCTCGTGCTCGAGCGCGAAGGCGCGGTCGGCGACGGAGGCGGCATCCGCGACGCCCGCGAGCGTGAGCAGGCGCTCGAGGTGCGCGCGGTACGCGGCGCGGGTGGCCTCGAAGCTGTCCAGGCGGTAGTAGCTCTCGTCGGGCAGCGACAGGCCGCCCTGCAGCAGGAACGGCACGTAGCGCTCGGGGTTGCCGGGGTCGGGCTCGACGAAAGCGCCGATCAGCGAGGCGACACCGTCGCGGTCGAGCTCGCCGACGGTCGCGAGGAAGGACGGGATGCTGTCGACCCGGTCGACCTGGGCCAGCGCGGCCTCGAGCGGGGCGAGCCCGACCTCGGCGATGCGGGCCTCGTCCATGAAGCTGCCGTAGAGGTCGCCGACCTTGCGGGCGAGGGTGCCGGGCGCGGCATCCTGCGACTCCTCGATGATCGCGCGCACGTCCTTCTCGGCCTGCTCGGCGAGCTGGTGGAACGAGCCCCAGCGAGCCTTGTCGCCGGGGATCTCGGTGCGGTCGAGCCACGCGCCGTTGACGTGGCGGTAGAGGTCGTCCTGGGGGCGGATGCCGGAGCTGAACTCGGACAGGGCGAGGCCGGAGGGCAGAGCGTCAGTCATGCGGTCCAGCCTATGCCGGGCGGGCGACAATCACCCCGCTGCGCAGGCGGCCGATGCCTCGACTCCGTCGAACCGGTCGGCCGTCCATGCGAAGACGTCGTCCATCGCCGGGGAGTCCGCCGCGACGAGGGAGAGGTGGTCGCGCCCGTCGTAGCCGCGGAAGTCGATGTAGGTGCCCGCCCCGCAGAGTCCGGCCGCATAGCGGGACTGCATGTCGTAGCCGATCAGGTCGTCGTCCATCCCCTGCCCCAGCAGCACCGGCACGGCGGACTGCGACGGCGGCAGGTTCTGCTTCAGGCGCTCACCGAGCG
The DNA here is from genome assembly GCA_031286555.1 of Microbacterium sp. Classification (GTDB taxonomy): domain Bacteria; phylum Actinomycetota; class Actinomycetes; order Actinomycetales; family Microbacteriaceae; genus Microbacterium. The sequence continues at coordinate 5,566 of JAITUD010000348.1, forward strand.
GGCCGGTCGCCGGGTCCTTGCGGAAGATCTCGGGATCGTCGCTGAGGGCGAGCAGCGACAGCACGGAGACGAGCATGTCGGGTGCGGCCAGGCAGCGCCGCGACATCTCCCGCACGGTGACCTCGGCGCCCGGACGGATGTACTCGCCGAAGGTGACATCCGGGTAGACGCCGCTGTACCCGCTCATCACGAAAGAGGCGAACACGCTGCCGCCGGTGACGTCGGGCAGGTGCCCGACGAGTGCGGTGAGGTCGCTCGCGGGTGCGAGCGCCACCACGCCCTCGAGCGGCACATCCGGCGCGTAGTCCGCGTCGATCGCGCCGGTCCAGAGCGCGGCGCCACCGCCCTGCGAGTGGCCCCAGGCGACGGTCTGCTTCGAGAGCCTCGTGCCGTCCAGGTCGCGCGCCGCGCGCACCGCGTCGAGCTCGGCACGGGCGCTGTCCTTCCCGATCAGGTACGGATGCGGGCCCTGCGTGCCGAGGCCGATGTAGTCGGTGGCGACCATCGTCCAGCCGCGCGCGATCACGTCGGGCAGCACGAACATCGCGCCGGAGCCGAACGGGTCGGTCGCCAGGGACGGCGCGCAGGACTCGTCGAAGCCGGTGGTGCCGTGGTGCCAGGCGATCACCGGATGCGCCTTGCTGTCGTCCGGAGCGACGACGATACCGCTCGCGACCGCGGCGGACCCGTCGCCGTGAGTGGTCGTGTAGAGGATGCGCCAGGCCACGGCGCCGTCGGGGACGCCGCGTGTGAACGCCTCGGCACGGATCAGCCTCCCGGGCTCGGACGGCACCGTGCGCGGTGCCGCGTAGAACTCGTCGACCACCGGGCTGCCCTCGCGCAGCGTGACGCTCGCGACGAGGGCGCCCGCGGCGAGCGCGACCGCGCACACCGCGGCGATCGTGCGCATCCAGCGACGCGCGAGGGTCTCGGTGCGCGGTGCCGGGTCGTCGGATTCCAGGTCGTCGGACGCCGGGCCGTCCGATGTCGGCTCCTCGGATGCAGGGTCCGCGGTGCGGCGCTTCCGCCACAGCGCGATGAGCGCTCCGGCGCCGGTGAGCACCAGCGTCGCGCCGAACACGACGGCGACCACGAGCAGGGTGATGTCGGGCCAGACCAGGGCGAGGACGCCGAAGGCGATGGCCGCGACGCCGAGCAGCACCTCGGAGATGCGACGGTCGAGGGTGAGACCGCGCTCGGCGACCGCCTGCACGACGCCGATCGCGCCGCGCACGATCATCGCGATGCCGACGACCAGCGCGAGCCCGCGCACGGTCAGGCCGGGCAGGACCAGCACCACGACGCCCGCGACGACCAGGGCGATCGCCAGCAGCATCCGCAGCGCAGGGCGACGGATGCCGGGAAGCACGAACTCGAGCACTCCGGCGACGACCAGCCCCGCGCCGATGAGGATCGCGAGCACGCCGAGCGAGGTGGTCGGGCGGATGATGAGCACGGCTCCGAGCACGATCGCCGCGATGCTGACGGCGACGGACACCGGCCAGGGCACATGCACGAGCCAGCCGGTGGCTGCGCGCCGGGCGCGGGTCACGATGCCGGCACGGTCAGCGGGTTCGGGAGTCACGGCGTCAGCCTAATCGGAGGCCGGCGGCTGCCCGATCCGTGCGCGCAGCGCGGCGGCTCAGTCCGCTGAACCGTCCACGGGCATGAGGACGTTCATGCGGAAGCCGTCGTCGGTGCGTTCGGCGTAGACGTCGCCGCCGTGCGCGCGGGCGAGGCCGCGCGCGATCGCGAGGCCGAGACCGGCTCCGGATGCCACGGGGTCGGCGGGGCCCGCGGCCCGCGCAGGGTCCTCGCGCCAGCCCACCTCGAACATGCGGTCCAGGTCCTCCACGGCGACGCCGGAGCCGTGGTCGAGGATGCCGAGCACGAGGCGCTCGCCGTCGATCTCCGTGGCGGTGACGAGCACCTCGCTGCCGGCTGGCGCATGCCGGATCGCGTTGGTGAGCAGGTTGACCACGATCCGTCCGAGCTGGTGCGGATCGGCCCAGAGCACGTGCCCCTCGACGCCGCGCTGCACGATCCGCACATCGTGCGACTCCGCACCCGCGTGCACGTCGGCGACGGCATCGGAGACGATGTCGAGCAGCTCGATCTGCTCGGTGCGCAGCTGCACGGCGCCCGAGGTCAGCTTGGAGAGCTCGAACAGGTCGTCCACCATGCGGCTCATGGTCTCGACCTGTGCGCGCACCTCGCCGGCGTAGCGCTCTGGATGCGACGAGGCGCCGTCCTCGATCGCTTCGGACAGCGCGCGCACCGCGGTCAGCGGCGTGCGGAGGTCGTGCGAGATCCAGGTGAAGAAGCGCCGACGGGACGAGTCCAGCTGTTCCAGCTCCGAGCGGGCGGCGTGCAACCGGGCGGACACATCAGCGAGCTCGGCCGACAGCGCGGT
>JAITUD010000378.1 GCA_031286555.1 Microbacterium sp.
CACCCACACGCCGCCCATCGAGTAGTGCGCCGTGGGCGCGACCTCCATCGGCTGCTCGGTGATGTCGAGCATCTGCAGGTCGATCATCGCGCGGTACAGCCGCGGCAGCTTCTCGAGGACCTGCTCGCGCGGCAGGTGCGAGACGTCCAGCCAGACGCCACCCTTCTCGGTGCCTCGCCCCTCGGCGATCTCGGTGTAGTTCGCCAGCGCGACCCGGTCGCGGGTGGACAGCTCCATGCGCTCGGGGTCGTAGCGCGCCATGAACCGCTCGCCCTGCGCATTGGTGAGGATGCCGCCCTCTCCGCGCGCCGCCTCGGAGACGAGCGTGCCCGCGGCGTCGTCGGGCTCGAGCAGCCCGGAGGGGTGGAACTGCACGAGTTCGGCGTCGCGGATGCGCGCGCCGGCCAGCGCCGCCAGACGGAACGAGTCGCCGGTGTTCTCGTCACGCCGCGAGGAGGTGTAGCGCCAGATGCGGGTGTGACCGCCGGCCGCGAGGATCACCGCGTCGGCGTGGATGACGATCGGCGTGCCGTCCACGATGTCGAAGCCGTAGGCGCCGAACACCGTTCCGTCCGCCACGAGGATACGGGTGATGTAGACCGTGTCGATGATCGGAACCGCGAGCTCGGCCGCACGACGCACCAGCGTGCGCTGGATCTCGAGGCCGGTGTAGTCGCCGGCATAGGCGGTGCGGCGGTAGGTGTGCGCGCCGAAGAAGCGCTGGCTGATGCGGCCGTCGGCCTCGCGCGCGAAGGGCATGCCCCACCGCTCGAGGTCCTCGATGCCGCGGGCCGCGTTCCGCGTGACGACCTCGACGATCTCGGGGTCGGCGAGGACGTACGACTCGCGCAGGGTGTCGGCGGCGTGCTGCTGCCAGGAGTCCTCGGGGTCCATGGTGCCGAGAGCGGCGTTGATGCCGCCGGCCGCGAGGGTGGTGTGGGCGTCGTGCTTGCGACGCTTGCCGACGGCGAGCACCTGGATGCCGCGCTCAGCGAGTTCGATCGATGCGCGGAGGCCTGCGCCGCCGGTGCCGATGACGAGGACGGAGGTGGTGAGGTGACGTTCTGCATGCGGGGAGGAGAGCATGCGTTCCACGCTAGGAACCTCGATTCGATCCCGCCAATACATAGTTTCTTTCTGTTCGATACGCTTCCCGCATGAGACTCGAGGAGCTCCGTTCGTTCGAGGCCGTCGCGCGGCTGGGCCATTTCACCCGTGCCGCCGACGAGCTGTTCCTGACGCAGCCCTCGCTCTCGCGTCAGATCCAGGCACTCGAATCCGACCTCGGCGCCACGCTGTTCCAGCGCGACCGCACCGGCGTCGCGATCACCACCGCCGGCGAGGCGCTGCTGCCCATCGCCCGGCGGATGCTGGCCGACGCCGACGCCGCCCGGCAGGAGATGGACGAGCTGGCCGGGCTGCGACGCGGCCGCATCCGCCTCGGTGCGCCGCCGACGCTCTGCGTCTCGGTGGTGGCCGAGGTGATCGCCGCGTTCCGGCGCGCGCACCCCGGCATCGACCTGCACATCACCGAGGCCGGGTCGCGCACCCTCGTCGAGGCGCTCAGTGAGGGCACGCTCGATCTCGCCCTGACCATCAGCCGCCCGAACGTGCGCAGTGACGCTCCGGTCGAGCTGGTTCCGCTGTTCACCGAGGAGCTGGTCGTCGCCTCCGCGGCCGACACCGCCGATATCCCCGAGCGCCTGACGGTCACCGAACTGGCCGCGCTCCCTCAGGTCGCCTTCAACCGCAGCTACGACCTGCGGGTCGCGACGGATGCCGCTTTCGAGGCATCCGGCCTGACCCCGACCGTCGCCGTGGAGGGCGCCGAGATGGATGCGGTGCTGCGGTTCGTGGCCCGCGGGATCGGCGTGGCCGTCGTGCCCGCGACCGTGCTGCTGGGCAGACCCGAGCTGCGGGGCTCACAGCTGTGCGACCCGTCCCTGACCAGGACGGTCAACCTGTCGCGCCGCGCAGCCGTGCGCCCGAGCGCCGCGGTCGCGGCGATCGAGACGACGATCTTCGAGGTGGTCGCGGGACTCGCCCACGAGGACAGCGGACTGGGCGGCCGCCTCACCCCGGTGAACCCACCCGAGCAGCACGCCTGACCGGACTCACCTCACAGGCCTCTTGAACCACCGCACGTACGCGATCCGTTCGACCAGTGCGAACACGATCACGATCACGACCGCCGGCACGCCCCGCACCCCGATCGCGGTCAGGAACGCGATCAGCAGGATCTCCAGCCCCACCAGCACGACGATCGCCCACAGCGTCTGAGCCCTTCTCGGTCGCCGCGTCAGCGACGAATCAGTGCGATCCGAACTTGTTACTCGCATGGGTAATATTGTTACTCATGCAGGTAAGATCGTCAATGTGGCAACGAACGCCGAAGCGACCGCCGCACGTCGCGCGCAGATCCTGGACGCCGCGATCAGGGTGATCGCCCGTGAAGGCGCGCATGGCCTCTCCTTCGCCAAGGTCAAGGACGAGGCGGGGATCAGCAGCACCCGGCTCGTCTCGTACCACTTCGGCACGCGTGACGCGCTGCTCGTCGAGGCCCTCCATCACGTGCTCGGCCAGGCGGCGGCCTTCATGGGCCCCCGGATCGCCGCCGAGTCCACGATCCGCGGCAAGATCGCCGCGTATGTCCGCAGCAACTTCGCCTTCCTCGCCCGAGACGTCGACTACGCACGCGCGGTGGTCGCACTCGCGAACGCTGTGGCCGCCGGTCCGGACTCGAACACCCTCGCGCTGCTGGAAGACGGGTTCCGCGCCGGCCAGGCGACGGGTGAACTCCGCGACTTCGACGTCACCGTCATGGCGATCGGCCTGCGCGGTGCGATGGATGCCAACATCGTCAGCCTGGCGGCGGGCAGTGCGGACTGGGCGTCCGCCGCGGAAGAGATCGTGACGATCTTCGACCGGGCGATCGCCACTCAGCCGCAAGGTGACGAGGCGCGCCCTGCGGGAGCCGGCTGACCCTCGCCGGCTGTCAGACTCCCGCGCGCAGCCGGGCAGCGGCCTCGGTGCGCGACGAGACACCGAGCTTGCGCAGGATGGCCGAGACGTGCACACTCACCGTCTTGATGCTGATGAACAGCGCATCGGCGATCTCGCGGTTGCTGCGGCCCTCGCCGATCAGGTCGAGCACCTGCCGCTCACGCTCGGTGAGCTCGTCGCCGGTGCCGCGCGCGTGGCCGTTCGCCAGCCCGGATGCCGCGGTGAAGTCGGCCACGTCGCGCGCGAGCCGCGCATGACCGACGCGCTCGGCGATCGTCGACGCCTCGGCCAGTGCCTCGGCCGCCTCTGCGCGGTCGCCGCGCCCGGCCAGCAGGGACTTCGCGAGCTCCCAGCGCACCAGCACGGCGTCCAGCACCGGGGCATCGGAGTCGTCCGCGTAGGCGAGCGCGGCACGCAGAGCCTCGGATGTCGGGTCGAGCAGCGCCCGCAGCACGTGCTCCGCCCTCGGCTGACGCAGCCCGCCGGGCAGCGCATCCCAGGCGTCTCTCAACCGCACCGCGAGCGCGGCGGCCCGGGCATCCTGCCCCTGCGCGCGCAGCGCGACAACGGTCCACCCGCTCTCGGTGAGGGCACGGGCGAAGTGCGCGGGCAGACTGCCCGGGCTGTCGAGCAGCCTGTCGAGCAGGTCGGCAGCGGCATCCGCGCGGCCCGCGTTCATCTCGATCGCCAAGGCGGACAGCAGGCGCCCGTACCCGACCTGGGTCTCGACCTCGGCGGCGGCGTCGACCCTGCTGCGCCACTCGTCGCGCAGCGAGATCGCCTCGTCGATGCGACCGCGCCAGGCGAGCGCCTTGATCCGCGACGCCGTCGTGTACACCCGGAAGATGCGCGGCGTCGGCATCGCCAGATCGCTCGCGAGCAGCTCGTCGACACGGTCGATCCGCCCCAGGTGGAGCAGCGGCTCGACCAGGTTCTGGGTGAGGATCGACCCGCTGGTGCGCTCAAGTCCCACCGCGCGCGCATGCGCGATTCCCTCTTCCGCGACCCGGATGGCATCGTGGTGCCGCCCGAGCAGGCACAGCGCATCAGAGTAGTTGACCCGGTACCGCAGCCGCGAGTCGTGGTCGGTCGCGTGTTCCCAGGAGCGTGCGAAAGAGGCATATGCGCCTTCGAGGTCGCCGCGTTCCATCTGACTCACGGCGATGATGTTGGAGGACATCGAGATCACGGCGTCGTACCCGATGGCCTCACCGATCCGGATCGCCTCGGATGCCGCGGCCTCGGACTCGTCGAAGCGCGCGCTGATCATCAGCCGGCCCGCGAGCAGCACCAGAACCCGCGCTCGCAGCCGCTGATCGCCGAAGGCCTCGTCCATCAGCGCGAGCGACTTCTGCGCGTACTCGATCGCGCCCGGACGGCCGGCGTTCTGCAGGTACTGCGCTTTGTCGCGCAGCAGCCGCACCCGCAGGTCGAGCGGGGTGTCGTCGTCGGCCTCGGCGATCGCGAGATCGATGACGTTCAGCGACCGCTCGGTGTCACCCGCGTTGCGAAGGATCGACCCGAGCCGCACGAGCAGCGCGATCCGGGGCACGCCGACCAGCTCCGCAGCATCCGGCACCTGATCCCATAGCTCCAGCGCGAGTTCGCCGAACCGCGCGGCAGAGGAGAACGCGTAGTCGGTGCGCGCCTGCGTCATCGCCTGCACGGCGGCGGCGAGTGCACGGCGCGCATCGTGCGCCTGATGCCAGTGGTATGCGAGCTCGGATGCCCGCGTGCATTCGTCTGCGGGACGCGCCTCGAGCGCCTCCGCATAGGCGCGGTGCAGCCGGCCGCGCTCGCCCGGGAGCAGGTCGTCATGAACGGCCTCTCGCAGCAGCGCGTGCCGGAAGGCGTACGCGTCGTCGTCACGCACCGCGAGGATCGACGCCGCCATCGCCTCGCGCAGAGCGCCGTCGAGACGCTCGTCGGGCAGCGCCGAGAGCGTCGTGAGCAGATCGTGCGACACCGAGCCGTCGGAGGCGGATGCCAGGCGCACGACCTTCTTCGCGTCGTCGCCGAGCCCGTCGAACCGGGCGAGCAGCACATCGCGCAGCGTCTCGGGAATGGGCCCCTCGGCGTTGCACGCGAGCTCCTCGACGAAGAACGGCACCCCCTCGGAGCGCTCGAGGACGCGGGCGAAGGCCGCATCGTCGACGCCCCCGTGCAGCGACTCGGCGAGCACGCGCACCGCCGCCGCATCGAGCCTCTCGAGACCGATCCGGTCGAGCAGCCTGGCCCGCTCTGCGGCGACCAGGAACGATCGCACCGCACCGCCGCGGCCGATCTCGTCGGTGCGGCAGGTGAGCACGAACATGACCTGCTCGCGCGCGAGCGCGCGCAGCAGGAAGGAGAGGATCGAGAGGGTCGCCGGGTCGGCCCAGTGCAGGTCTTCGACGACCACGACCAGCGGATGCCGCCGCGCCGCCGCCTCGAACACGTCGGCGATCGCCTCGCCGAGGCCCTCGGGCGGTATCGCCGTCCGATCGATCGGGCCCTCGCCGAGCTCGGGCAGCAGCAGCCGCAGCGCCGCCCGCCCCGGACCGGCCGCCTCGGCAGACGGGTCGTCGAGCGCCTCGAGTGCGCCGCGCACGATCGCCGGCAGCGGACCGTAGGGCACCGGGATGGAGCCGTAGTCGAGGCACCACCCGGTCAGCAGCGTGGCACGCCCGTCGAGCCGCTGCGCGAACTCCGCGAGCAGCCGGGTCTTGCCGATGCCGGCCTCGCCGCCGATGAGGACGGATGCCGGCTCGCCGCCGCCGGCGCGGTCGAACGCGCGCCCGAGCAGCCCGAGCTCGATATCGCGACCCACCATCGTGGCGGACGGTGTGACGAGAGGCATGCCCCCATCGTGCCACCGGCCACCGACGTCGGGCCCTGCCGTGACGCCGCTCACGGCAGAACCGGCATCCGGTTCTTCGTCAGGCGGGTCATCGCTCCGCGTCTCGGGTCGCGATCCGTCCCGGAAAGCTCGCGCTCCCGGCATCCGAGTCGCGATTCATCCCGCAATCCACGCGCCGGAGCGGGACGACGTGCGACCCGGGCAGCCCAGGCTCGCCGAGAGCAGGACGAAGTGCGACCGGAAGCGACGGGCGCGAACGCGCGCGTCGCTTGCCTCATGCCGCCGCCGGGCAGTCCGCGCACGGCCGGACGTCGCGGGCGACGGATGCGGCGCGGGCGCGAGCCTCGGCATGACGACCGGCAGCCGCCGCCCGCATCCGGCGGATCAGGCCGTCGCGACGCTCGGGAACACCCGCGCGCTCACGCTGCTGGCGACGGCGCTCGGCCTCACGGGTCGCGTGCTCGGTCTCGATCGCGGTGATGCGGCCGTGGAAGAAACTCTGCTCGTACATGGCAACTCCTCTTTCGTGTGCAATCCCTACACTCCGCTCTGAGGCGGGTGGGCAGCATCGGGAGGAATCCCTATTTCGCGACGGCCGCGCCTTAAGGCCCTGTCGCAGGACCGGGCGCGGTGGCTCCCGGCCGTGACTAAGGTGTGAGACGACATGCGCATCGCAGTGCTGGGCCCCGTCCGCATCGTCGACGACGACGGTGCGGAGGTTCCTCTGCCAGGCAGGCTGCAGCGCCTGCTGTTCGCCGGGCTGCTCACGGCCGACGGCCGTCGCGCCCGCCTCGATTCCCTCACCGAGCTGCTCTGGCCCGGAGACACCGGCGAAGGCGTCACGCGCCGGGCGCGCGTGCAGATCCACCGTCTGCGAAAGGTGATCGGCGCAGGGCGCATCGAGTCGGATGCCGATGCCTATCGTCTCGTGCTGGAAGACGACCAGGTCGACGCCGATGCACTCGAGGCCGCCGTCTCCGGTCACGGCGATCTCGCCGCGGCGTTGGCCGCCTGGCGCGGCGACCCCTATGACGGACTCGAGCAGGAGCTGTTCCAGCGCGAACGCCTCCGGCTGCGCGAGCTGCGGCTGACCGGCGCCGTCCGGCTGTTCCAGGACCGTCTCGACGCCGGCGAAGGAGGGGCGCTCGTACCGGAGATCCAGCGCCTCCTCGACGAGGAGCCGCTCAGTGAGCACCTCAGGGCGCAGCTGATGCTCGCCCTGATCCGCGCCGGGCGGTCGGGGCGTGCAGCCGAGGTCTTCCGCGAGGGGCGCCGGCTGCTGATCGATCAGATCGGAGTCGAGCCGGGCGCCGAACTGCAGGCCGCGCACCGGCTGGCCCTGCGCACGGGCATCGCCGCCGGCTCGGCCCCGGCGGAGCTCCCTCCGGCGACCACGACGCTGATCGGACGTGACGCGCAGCTGGCCGAGCTGGATCACCTGCTGCGTGCCGAGGAGGGCGCGCGCGCCGGACTGATCACCGGTCCGGCGGGCTCGGGCAAGACCGCCCTCGCGCTCGCCTGGGCACGCGGCCTCCGCGTCGAGTTCCCGGACGGGCAGGTCTACGTCGATCTCGCCGGCTTCAGCCCGGCAGGGCCCCGCTCCGTGGAGTCGGCGCTCGCTCACCTGCTCACGTCGCTGGGAGTCCAGCCCAGCGCCGTGCCGCAGCGGGTTCCGGAACGCAGCGCGCTGCTGCGCACCCTCGTCGCCACGCGCCGGATGCTGCTCCTGCTCGACGATGCGGTGGACGGCGAGCAGGTGCGCCCCCTGCTGGTCTCGGCACCGGGCGTCGTGACCGTGGTCACCTCGCGCCGGGAGCTGACGTCGCTCGCCGCCGGGATCTCGGCACGCCGCGTGCGCCTGGGGCCGCTCTCGCCTCGCGACGCCGTCGCTCTCCTCGGCGCGAGCGCCGACGGTGGGAGGCGCTCCCGCTCGTCGCCGGGCCCCTCGTCGGCTCGGACTCCGGCTCCGACTCCGGCCTTCGCACGGCTCGCCGCGCTGTGCGGGCACCTGCCGCTCGCCCTGCGCATCGCGGCCGAGCGCCTGCACGAGTACGGCGGCCCCGCAGAGGCGGCCGTGGCGGATCTCGTCGCCGAGCTCGAGGACGAGCGCCTCCGCCTCGATGCACTGGCGACTCCCGACGGCGACGGCCGCGACATCCGAGCAGTGCTGCAGGCCTCCTATGACGCTCTCGCCCCGGACGAGGCCTCGCTGTTCCGGCGGATCGGGCTGCTGGAGCATCCGTCCGATCTCGACATCGTCGCGGCCGCCTGGGGGCGTGACCCGCACGACACCCGGCGCGCCCTGCAGACGCTGGTCGGACTGCACCTCGCAGAGCGCCACATGGGGAACCGAGTCGGTCAGCACGACCTGCTCGCGGCGTTCGCCCGTGAGCTGCTGCACCGGGTCGACGGGGTCGACGTCGTCTCAGACTCGCTGCGCCGCATCCAGTCGCTCTGGCTCCGGGGCGTGATCGACGCCTGCCGCGTGCTCGGCCTCGACGTGCCCCTGCGTGACGATGATCTGCCGGATCCCGCGCTCGGAACGAGACCCGCGGCCTTCACCGATCCCGCGGCGGCGGTGACCTGGCTGCAGGAGATGTGGCCTGCGCTGATGTCGATGGCGTACCGGGACGAGACGGCGGGCGACTTCCGCATGGTGCTCGTCGCCGAGCTCTCCGTCTACGCGACGATGCAGGGCGATGCACAGGCGATGCGCAGGCTCGGCGAACGGGTGCGGGACGAGGCCGACGCAGAGGGCGACGATCGCGCCCTCGCCCTGGCCGAATGCGCGCTGGGCATCCTGATGGATCACCTCGGCGACCCGCACGCATCCCTGCGCCACCAGGAGCGCGCGCTGCACCTGAACCACCGTCTCGGCGACGTGCGAGAGCAGGCGATCTCGCTGAACAACCTCTCCCTGGTCCTGCGCCGGGTCGGGCGCGCCACCGACGCCCGCGCGCGCCTCCTGCAGTCTCTCGAGCTGCTCAGGACTCTGGAGCTCCGCGATCCGCGGGACGACCGTCTCATCGCCGCCTGCACCGCGAACCTCGCCTCCGTCGAACTGGAGCTCGCCCACGGTGACACCGATGCGACGATCGCTGAGGCGCTGCGGCTCGCCCGGGCATCCGGGGACGCCCGGTCGGAGGCGACCGCGCTTCTCGTGCGTGCCCGGCTCGAGCTGTCGCGCGGACTCCGGGACTCCGCTGCGGATGCTGCCGGGCGGGCGGTGTCCCTGAGCCGGGACTCGGGACTGCGGCGGCTCGAGGGCGCCGCGACCGAGGTGCTGGCGGAGTGCGCCGGCGAGAAGGCGGACTTCCGCTCGGCCCTCGACCTTCATGAGCACGCGCTGTCGATCGCGCAGGAGGTCCAGAACGTGCAGTCGCGGCTCGACGCGATGCTCGGCTGCGGGATCACGCACCAGCGGATGGGCGACAGTGCCGGCGCCGCCGTCTATCTCCGCGAGGTGCTCGCCCTGGCGGAGACGCACGGCTACGACGCGCATGCCGACCGTGCCCGGCGGGCGCTGGGCGCCGAACGCCCGATGCGCGCGTCCTGAGCGGACATCACACGATCATCTCGGATTCAGCGAATCCACTTCCCCTACACAGGACTTTCACGGTAAAAGTGAACTTGCGCGCCTGATCGGCACGCACCGTTCGCGCCGTTGCGACACCCCTTTCGCGCGGCGCGCGAAGGGAGAAGCAATGTCAGAACCATCCGCCCGCACACGAAGGCGTGTAGTGGCGACGACCTCGGCGTTCGCGCTCGCGGTCGCCGGTGTCACCACCTTCGGTGTGATACCCGCCAGCGGAGCCCCATCCCCTGAGGCCGCACCCTCGGCGCCGACGATCGGCGCCGACGAGTACTACATGAACTACGCCGCGCCGAACGTGGAGGGTGCGTTCGACGCATCCGTCGATTCGCCCGTCGCGAGCGCGAAGGGCTCGACCAAGGGCTTCAGCGGTGCCAAGGCACTCGATCGCGCCAAGGCGTACGACCAGAAGTTCGCACAGGGAAACCCGAAGGCCGCGAACCAGCTGGCGAAGAACGAGGCCAAGGCGCAGAAGACCGGCAAGAGTCCCAAGAACCTGAAGCAGGCCAAGGGCACGCAGCAGGCGAAGCTGCTCACGATCCTGGTGGAGTTCGACGGCACCGACGACTTCAGCGACCTGTACGTGCCGACCGAGTTCGGCGCCACGACCTGCAAGCCGGGCGACGTGCAGGGGCCTGTCCTGCACAACAACATCCCGAACCCGGCGGATGCCGCTCACAAGGACAACAACACCATGTGGGTGTCCGACTTCTCGAGCGACTTCTACAACAAGATGCTGTTCTCCGAGGACGGCATCACTGAGCGCGTGCGCCCCGATCTGACGGGTCCCGACGGCAAGCCGGGCTTCGACATCTCGGGCTACACGATGAAGAACATGTACGAGGAGATGTCGCGCGGCGCGTACACCCTCACCGGTTCCGCCACCGCGTGGGTCAAGGTGCCGCACTCCGAGGCCTACTACGGCGCCACCGTCTGCCACAAGGACGAGGCGGGCAACTGGGTCGCCGGCCCCATGCAGGACATGCAGGGCCACCCGGACAACCCGCTCGGACCCGGCCAGCTGCCGATCGACGCCGTGGCGTCGCTCTCGGCGCAGAACCCGGACTTCCCGTGGGCCGACTACGACATCGAGGACCAGGGCGACCGCGACGGCGACGGCAACGTCAACGAGCCCGACGGCGTGATCGACCACGTCGTGCTGGTGCACGCCGGTGAGGACAAGTCCGGTGGCGGCGGTGCCCAGGGCACCTACTCCATCTGGGCGCACTCCTCGTCGGTCGCCGGCGGTGCCACCATCCCCGGCACGAACCTGAAGCTGTCGAACTACATCGTGCAGCCGGAGAACTCCGGCGTCGGCGTGTTCGCACACGAGTACGGTCACGACCTGGGTCTGCCCGACCTGTACGACACCTCGAACGCGGGCAACTCCGACATCGACTTCTGGGATCTGATGAGCTCCGGCTCGCACTCCGGCCCCATCTTCCAGTCGATGCCGACCCACATGGGCCTCTGGGACAAGTG
>JAITUD010000420.1 GCA_031286555.1 Microbacterium sp.
ACCTTGGGGTTGAGGGCGATACCACGGGCGACACCGATACGCTGGCGCTGACCGCCGGAGAACTGGTGCGGGTAACGGTTGATGTGCTCGGGATTGAGCCCGACCAGATCGAGCAACTCCTGGACCCGGGCGCGCCGCGAACCCTTGGGCACGGCGTCAGGGTGGATATCGAAGGGCTCACCGATGATGTCGCCCACGGTCTTGCGCGGGTTCAGGGAGGTGTAGGGGTCCTGGAAGACGACCTGGATGTCCGCCGCCAGCGCCCGCCGCTCGCGCCCCTTCGCGTGGGTGATGTCGCGGCCGTCGAACGTGATGCGCCCTCCGGCGACCGGCACGAGTCCGAGGATCGCCTTGCCCAGCGTCGATTTGCCCGAGCCCGACTCCCCCACCAGGCCGACGCACTCGCCCTGTCCGATGGAGAGCGACACCTCGTGCAGGACCCGGTTGGGCCTGCGCCTGGTGCCGTAGTCGACGACGACATCGGATGCTTCGAGCAACGGCGTGCCCGTCGTGACGGCGCTCATGCGCGGACCCCTTCGTTTTCCTTCTCGGACGACGCCTGCGTCGCATCCAGTTCGGCGCGGCTCGCGGCGCCGTCGAGCGACGCGGCGATGAGCTCGCGCGTGTAGTCGCTCTCCGGGCTGGAGAAGATGCCGGACACGTCGCCGATCTCCTCGATCGCTCCATTGCGCATGACCACGACCCGATCGCAGATGTCGGCGACGACGCCGAAGTTGTGCGTGACGATGACCAGGGCCATCCGGTACTCCTGCTGCAGCTCGCGCAGCAGCTCCAGCACCTCCGCCTGGACGGTCACGTCGAGGGCGGTCGTCGGCTCGTCGGCGACGAGCACCTGCGGATGTCCCGCGATCGCGCCCGCGATGAGCACGCGCTGCGCCATTCCGCCGGACAGCTCGTGCGGGTAGGAGCGCATCACGCGCGCCGGGTCGACGATGCCGACGCGGTCGAGCATCTCGAGGGCGCGTGCCTTCGCGTCGGTCGAGCTCAGGCCGTGCACACTCTTCAGCGGCTCGCAGAGCTGGTGCCCGATCGTGAACGACGGGTCGAGGTTCGTCATCGGCTCCTGCGGCACATATCCGATCGCGCGCCCCAGCAGCTTCGCGCGAGCGGCGCGCGGCAGCCTGGTCACGTCCTTGCCGCCGATCCAGATCGCGTCCGCCGTCGCGTAGCCGGCCTTCGGCAGCAGGTCGAGCATCGAGAACACCGTCTGGGACTTGCCCGAACCGGACTCGCCGACGATTCCGAGCACCTCTCCCGGTGCGACGTCGAGCGTGATCCCGTGCACGACCTCGACCGGGCCCTTCGCCGTCTCGTACTTCACCCGGAGGTTCTCGAGCCGAACGGCGGAGTCGGCGGCGCGGTGCGACACCGAGCCGGTGATCGTCGACACCTCGTCGGCAGACCTGCCCGCCGCAGCCTTCGCGGCGATGCGGCGCCGCTGACGACTGGTCAGCATCGGTGTCTTCACGCTCATCACGTCGGCGAGGGTCGAACCGAGCACGGCCAGCGCGGCGACGGAGATGCCGAGCGCGAGCGACGGCCAGAGCAGCAGCAGCGGGTCGGTCCTCATGACGCGGAAGCCCTCGTTCATCGCGGCACCCCAGCCCGGGGTCGTTCCCCCGCCGATGCCGAGGAACTGCAGCCCCGCCTGCATGCCCATCGCCATGCCTGCGGTGAGCGCCGACTGGATGACGATCGGTGCGATGACCGGGCGGATGACGTGGCGGCTCATGATGCGCGCGTTCGAGAGACCGGAGACCCGCGCCGCGTCGACATAGGTCTCGTTGCGGACCGCGAGCACGGTCGAGCGGGTCAGGCGGAAGTAGCCCGGCGCCATGAACACACCGATGGTGACCATGAGGATGTCGAAGTTGTTGCCCGTGTTCGCACCGACGATGAGCAGGATGATCATGCCGGGCACCGACTGGATCGCGTCGGAGAGCCAGGTCGCGATGCGATCGAAGGTGCCGCCGAAGTAGCCGGCCGCCAGCCCGGACGGGACGCCGATGACGATCGAGGTGACGATCGCGACGACCGCGCCCCAGATCGTGATGCGGGCGCCGAAGATGAGCCTGCTGAGCACGTCGCGCCCGGTCGTGTCGCCGCCGAGCAGGTGCTCGGGGCTGGGCGGGGCACGGGTGATCGAGAGGTCGACGAAATTGGGGTCGTACGGGGCCAGCAGCGGCGCGAACACCGCGATTAGCACCAGTAGCAGCAGGATCGCGAGCGAGATCGATCCAGCGGGCCGCTTGAGCAGCCGGATGAACGTCGATTCGCGGCGGTGCTCGCGCGAATCGATGTTCTCGGTCAGAGGGGCAGTCATTTCACACGCACCTTCGGGTTGATCCAGCCGAGCAGCACGTCGAGCAGGAGGTTGATGACGACGACGAAGATCACGGTGATCACGGTGATGCCGAGCAGCATCGGGATGTCGCCGTTCTGCGAGGACGCCTGGGTGAGCGGCCCGATACCCGGCAGGGCGAAGATCTGCTCGACGATGATCGCGCCGGACAGCAGCCCGACGAACATCAGCGCCAGGATCGTGAGCGACGGCGGCGCGGAGTTGCGCAGCAGGTGCACGACCAGTCGTGGCTGGGAGAGCCCGCGGCTGCGGAGCGTGCGCATGTAGTCCTGGCCGTCGGCCTGGATGATGGCGTTACGCAGCTGCTCCGCGATCATGACCACCGCGCCGAGGGCGAGCGAGATCGCCGGAAGGGTGATCGAGAGGAGCCATCCGCTGACCGACTTGCCGGGCTGCACGTATCCGACCGCGGGGAACCAGTGCAGCTGCACGGCGAAGGTCATGACGAGCACCAGCGCCACCCAGAAGCCCGGCAGGGCGAACAGGATGACGGAGGCCGCCTTGACCAGCCTGTCGATCCAGGTGTTGGGGCGGAGCCCGGCAAGGACGCCGAGGATGCCGCCCAGGACGGCGGAGAGCAGGATCGAGAGGGTGACGACCGAGAGGGTCACCGGGAGCTTGGTGGCGATCTGCGCCCCGACGGGCTGGAAGTTCTTCCACGAGGTGCCGAGATCACCGTGCAGGAGGCCGCCCAGCCAGTCGAAGTACTGCACCATGACGGGCTGGTCGGAGCCGATCTTCGCGGCGAGTGCTGCCTGGGCGTCGGGCGTCGCGGCGCTGCCGAGCAGGCCCAGTGTGGGATCGGGTATTGCGGCATGAGCGAGGAAGAAGGTCGCCGTCGCCACCACGAACAGCAGGATCACGCCTGAGGCGAGCCGCTTGAGCGTGAAGATGAGCATCGTTACTCCTGAATCGGGTAGAAGCACAGTGGCGGGCGGGGTCGTCGCCGACCCCGCCCGGTCACGTCAGCCTGCGAGGGTGATCTGTCGCAGAGTCGGGAACATCATGCCGGTGACGGGGGTGACCGTGAAGTCCGACGTGGAGATGTAGGTGTTGGTCGACTGGCTCCACACCGAGAAGAAGGCCTGCTCGGTGACCAGCTTGTTCAGCTTCTCGATCTCGGCGTTCTGCTCCTTGCCGGGCGCGGCCTTGGCCACGACATCCGCCTGTGCCTGGATCTCGGGGAAGGCCTCGATGCCCGGGGTGGGGTTGTACCACTGGGCCTGCGTGATCTGGCGCTCGACGGTGGCCATCGGGTTGGAGTCCATCGCGATCACACCGACGAACATCGGGTACTCGGGAGCGACCGCCATGTACTGCGTGAAGTCGGTCTCCTTCCAGGTGAGCTTGATCTTCAGCTCCTTGAAGGTCTGCTCGATGATCGCCTGCCAGGGCTGGAACGGCGGCGCCATGGGCATCGTCACGGCGAAGCCGTCGGCGTAGCCGGCATCCGCGAGCAGCTTCTTCGCCTTGTCGAGGTCGTAGGCGTACATGTCGTTGATCGACTTCACGTAGCCGGTGGTGCCGACGGGGAACACCTGGTTCGTCGCCTCGCCGACGCCCTGGCCGATCGTCTTGACCATCTCGGGTCCGTTGAACGCGTAGTTCAGCGCCTGGCGCACACGCACGTCGCCGAGGGGCTTGCCCATCTCGGACTTGCCGACGCGGTCGCTGAACTGCAGACCGGCCCACATGGACAGGCCGCTGGCGACGTTCCATCCCTGGTCGGGCGCCATGTCCATGCCGGCCTTGTCACCGTAGATGAAGTTGAACTGGCCGCTCTCCATGCCGTTGAGCATGGCCGTCCCGTCGCTGAGCGGCGAGATGGTCAGCGGGTCGAACGGGAACTTCTTGCTGTCCCAGTGGTCGGCGACCTTCTTGAACTGGTAGACGGCGCCCTTCACCGAGTCGGCGCTGAGCGTGTACGGACCGGAGCCGACCGGATCCTTGGCGAGGGTGCCCGCCTCGATCGCCTTGGGCGCCATCATGTAGCTGCGCCCGAGTGCCATGAAGTAGAGGATGGTGTCGTCGCGCTGCGTGAGGTGGATCTCGATGGTGTCGTCATCGACCGCCGTGAAGCTGTCCACCTTCTTGTAGGCCTCCTGAGAGCGCACGCCGGCCTTGAGGTACTCGAGGCTCTTGACCGCGGCATCCGCGTTGAACGCCTCGCCATCGGAGAACTTCGCGTCGGTGCGCAGATCCATTGTGATTGTGAGGAAGTCGTCGGAGGTCTTCCAGTCGGTAGCGAGCGCCGGCTGCGGCTCGCCCTTGCCGTCGATCGCGAGGAGCGGGTCGTAGACGGCTGACAGGTACGGACCGTCGAACCCGATGTCTGCCAGGGCCGGATCCCAGCTGGTCACGTCGAGGAAGTTGCCGATGTTGAGCGGCTTCGCGGCCGCGCTGCCTTTGTCGTCGGGAGGGGTCTCGGACCCCGATGAGCACGCTGTGAGTGCGAGCGCCGAAACTGCGATCAGGGCGACCGCGGACAGTGCCTTCTTCATTTCTTCTTCTCTCGGGTTGCCGGTGCAAGGGGGCTCCGGTGGTGCTCGTCGAGGCCTCGAGAACGGGTCACTCCGGTGTGCCGTGCGGTTAGTCTACACACGTTGACAAGAAAGGCAATGCCCCGATTCGACACACGGGCCCCGCATCCTGCAGTGCCCCGCATCACCCGTGCGCTACGGGTCAAGCACCCCCTGTGCACCGCACGCACAATGGGACGATAGGAGGACTCCATGTCGCACACCCCCGCCCCGCATCTGCTCCCACTGATCGGCGGTTCCGCCGCGCCGGCTCAGCATCCGCTCGATCCGCTCACCGGGGCCGAGATCGACAGGGCTCGCGAGATTCTGGTCGACGCGGGGCTGCTCGGCGACAGCGTGCGCGTGCCGATGCTGCTGCCGGACGAACCCACCAAGACAGAGCTCGCCGACTGGCAGCCCGGCACCGCGATCGATCGACGCATCGACGCGACGCTGATGGACACCGCCACCGGGAAGGTGATCGAGGCGATCGTGTCGGTCACCCACGGCGAAGTGGTCTCGCAGCGCGAGCACGACCCGGCGATCGCCCCTTACGGCCAGCCGCAGTACCTGTTCGAGGAGTACGACCGCGCCGCCGAGATCGTGAAGAGCTCGCCCGAGTGGCGTGCCGCGATGGTGCGGCGCGGACTCGAGGATCGCATCGACCTCGCGTTCTGCTCGCCGCTCGCCCCCGGATTCGTCGGCCGCGAGAACGAGGTGGGCCGCCGCGTCATCCGCTCACTGACCTTCCTGCGCGACAGCGAGGACGACATTCCCTGGGCGCATCCGGTCGAGGGGCTGATCGTGCACATCGACCTGATCACGAACGAGGTGCTCGGCGTCGAGGACGAGGGAGACGTGTCTGTCCCCGGCGGCAGCGGCAGGTACACCTCCGAAGCCGTGGGGCCGGCCCGCGAGTCCCTCAAGCCGATCGAGATCGTGCAGCCCGAGGGTCCGAGCTTCCATGTGGACGGCTCGCACGTGCAGTGGGAGAACTGGTCCCTGCGGATCGGCTTCAACGCCCGCGAGGGCCTTGTCCTGAACGACGTGCGCTTCGACGACCGGCCCGTGCTCGCGCGCGCGAGCGTGCCCGAGATGGTGGTGCCCTATGGCGACACCAGCCCGACGCGGTTCTGGATCAGCTACTTCGACGCCGGCGAGTACCTGCTCGGCAAGAATGCCAACGCGCTCGAGCTGGGCTGCGACTGCCTGGGCGTGATCAAGTACTTCGACGCCCACGTCGCCGACGACCGCGGGCATGCGGTTCGCGTGCCGAACGTGGTCTGCATGCACGAGGAGGACTACGGCGTCCTCTGGAAGCACACCGAGCAGGGTCCGGTGGGCGCTCAGGTGCGCCGCTCGCGCCGCCTGGTGGTGTCCTACTTCGCCACCGTCGGCAACTACGACTACGGCTTCTACTGGTACTTCTACCTCGACGGCTCGATCCAGATGGAGGCCAAGGCCACCGGCATCGTGTTCGTCGGGGCGGGCGAGCCCGGCTCGAAGAGCCCGCATGCGAACGAGATCGCCCCCGGGGTGTTCGCCCCCGTGCACCAGCACCTGTTCTGCGCCCGGCTGGACGTCGCGATCGACGGCGAGGACAACCGCCTGGTGGAGGTCGACGCGGTGCGCATCCCGATGGGCGAGCAGAACCCGTTCGGCAACGCGTTCACCTGGTCGCAGACCGCGCTCGCGACCGAGAAGCAGGCCCAGCGCGTGGCCGACACGTCTGTGGCGAGGACGTGGGAGGTGCAGTCGGCCTCGCGCACCAACATCACCGGCGCGCCGACCGCGTACCACCTGTACCCGCAGCCGACCGCGCTGCTGATGGCCGACCCCGCCTCCTCGGTGGCCGCCCGCGCCGCATTCGCGACGAAGCACCTGTGGGCCACGGCGTACGAGCCGGGTCAGCTCTGGCCCGGTGGCCGCTACCCGAACGCGCATCAGGGCGGCTCCGGCCTTCCCGAGTACTCCGCCGGCGATCGCCCGATCGACGGTGAGGACCTGGTGCTCTGGCACACCTTCGGCCTGACCCACATCCCTCGCACCGAGGACTGGCCGATCATGCCGGTCGACTACGCGGGCTTCTGGTTCAAGCCCTACGGCTTCCTCGACGTGAACCCGGCGATGGACGTGCCGGAGTCCTCGCAGGCGCACGCCGGCGCAGGCAGGGACGGATGCTGCGGAGGCGGCGACGCCTGCGCCTGCGCGCACTGACACCCTGGCCCCGACCGGGCAGATCGTATATGATGCCCGAAAGCTCTCTTGCGAGGTGATGATGCCCGTATCGCCGACCCTGCGACCCGAACGCCTGGCGACGACCGTGTCCCGCGGACTCAGCGAGTTCCGCACCGCGGTGAACGACTCGTTCGTGCCGCTGCAGGTCTCCGCCGGCCAACCAGACGTGTTCCGCGGAGTGATGCGCGGAGCCGGGGTCGACGAGGTGCACCTGACAGACCTCCGCGCCACCGCGCACACCGTCGAGCGCACGCCCGAGCTGATCGCCCGCGGCGACCGCGAATTCTTCAAGGTGAGCCTAATGCTCTCGGGCACCGGACTGCTCATCCAGGACGGCCGCGAGGCCGTGCTCTCACCGGGCGACCTGGCCGTGTACGACACCTCGCGGCCGTACTCGCTGGTGTTCGACGAGGACTTCCGGTCGATGATCGTGATGTTCCCCCGGCACCTGATCGCGCTGCCCACAGACCTCGTCGGTGAGCTCACCGCGGTGCGCATCTCGGGCAGCGACGGCCTCGGGCTCGTCGTGGTGCCCTATCTGTCGCAGCTGGCGGTCAACCTCGATCAGATCGCCGGCACCACGGGCGCGAGGCTCGCGCACAGTGCCCTCGACCTGGTCACCACGGTGTTCAGCCGCGAGCTCGGACTGGATGAGAACGGGGCCGACCCGCACCGTGCGCTGATGCAGCGCATCCGTGCGCACATCGACCGCAACCTGGCGTCGACCGACCTCTCCCCCGCGTCGATCGCCGCCGCGCACTTCGTCTCGACCCGGCACCTGCACGGGCTGTTCCAGGAGCAGGGCACGACCGTCTCCACCTGGATCCGCACGCGCCGGCTCGAGCAGTGCCGCCGCGACCTGCTCGACCCGCTGTACGCCGACCGTCCGGTCGCGGCGATCGCCGCGCGCTGGGGCTTCGTCGACGCCGCGCACTTCAGCCGTGCGTTCAAGGCCGCCTACGAGGCGTCGCCCAGCGAGTACCGCGCCGCGCGCTGACCGCGGGCCCCGCCGGCGCGTGGCGGTCACGGCTCCTCGCGCAGCGCCCCCGTGAGCGCTTCTCGACCGCGCCCGCCGCGGGCTGAACTCCCCTCTTGCCACCCAGGGCACGGGCGTTGACTGCCCGCGCCCGATCCCCTCCGCGGCGTTGAGCGGGCACGGCGACCGCGGCGAGCATGGCGTGAGCGCCGCACCGCAGCGGCGCCGTGCCGAAGGAGGCCAGCCGCGTGAGTGCCGTCGCCCGCACCAGCCGTCAGGTGGTGTTCCCCACCGTGGACGAGTTGAGGATCGAGAGCATCCCGGTTCCCGAGCCCGGACCGGACGACGTGCTGGTGCGCATCGCCATGGTCGGCATCTGCGCGACAGATGTGCACCTGCTCGCCGGTCACATCGGCGATCCGTTCCCGCTCGTACCCGGCCACGAGTTCGTCGGTGAGGTCGCGGCCATCGGCGACCGCGCCGCGCATTCTCGAGGGTTCGGCGTCGGCGACCGCGTCGCCGTGGAGATGCTGCTGCCGTGCCGCTCCTGCGCGCGCTGCAGGGAGGGCCGGTACAACCTCTGCGAGCGCGACGACATGGCCACCGGACTGCCGCGGGGCCGCCAGTACGGCGTGAACATCCCGCGCAGCGAGGCCCCCGGCCTCTGGGGCGGCTACGCGGAGTACCTGCATGCACCCGCCGAGGCGATCGTCCACCGTCTGCCCGAGGGCATCGCGTGGGAGCGCGCCGTGCTGGTGGAGCCACTCGCCGTCGCGCATCGTGCTATCGCCCGCGGTCGCGTGACCACCGGCGACAGGGTGGTCGTGATCGGCCCGGGTCCGGTCGGCATCCTCATCGCCGCAGCCGCCCGCGCCGCCGGCGCCGGGCGCGTCGTCATGGTCGGCACCCGCGCGGAGCGCCTCGCGCTCGCCACGGACTTCGGAGCGGATGCCACGGTCGACGCGCGTCGCAGCGAGGATGTCGCCGCCGACGTGCGCGTCGCCCTCGGCGGAGCATCCGCGGATGTCGTGATCGAGGCCGCCGGAGTCGCCACTGCCCAGCAGGATGCCGTGCGCCTGGTGCGCCGCGGCGGACGGGTCGTGCTCGCGGGCGCCTGCGGCGCCGCAGTGCCGGTCACCCTGCATGCCGATGAGGACCTGCTCACCCGCGAGCCCGACATCCTGCCGAGCTTCCTCTCTGCCGGCGGCTTCGAGCCGGCGATCGCCCTGCTCGCCCGCCCGGAGGTGCCCTTCGAGCGCCTCGTCACCCACCGCTTCGCGCTGGACGAGGCCGCAGAGGCCTTCGACGTTATCCGCCGCAGGGACGGCGGCGTGCTCAAGGCCGTGCTCGAACCCGGCCGCACCGCCTCTCCCGAGAACACATTCCCCGAGAAGAACCAGAACAAGGAGAACCGATGACCGAGCAGACCACCGACCCCGCGCAGGACGAGTGGCGCACCTACGACGACTTCGCCGCCGGCATCGACACCTACCGACTGCCGAACATCTCGCTGGCCGGCGACCGCATCGCCCTGGCCCTCGAGGGTGGCGGCACGCTCAGCCTGGCCTTCAACGAGGATGCCGTGAGCTGGTCGGCCTCGGGCGCCGTCGACGAGACCGGCGCGACCGACCCCTACGACGCGGTCTCGGTACGCGCGGACGTCGTCTTCGTGCACCTGCCGCTCACCAGC
>JAITUD010000510.1 GCA_031286555.1 Microbacterium sp.
CCAGAAACCGTAGGCCACGACGTCGTCGGCACCGGCGACGGCCTCACGAACGGCCGTGCGATGTGCCTGCGTGATGCCCACCTTGGCCCCGAGCACGAACAATTTCGCATGCCGCAGCAGGCGACCGGTGATCAGCTCCTGCCACGCCGCCGCAAGGAAGAGTCCTGCGGGCCCCCACTCCAGCAACCGGCGCGGCGCGTCCTCCGGAGCGGACTCGAACAGATTCCCGCCATAGCGGACGCCGTCCGGCAGCTCGACCATGCCTGCGGAGGTGTCCCTGGCATGGCAGAAGACGATGATCTCGTCGAACTGTTCCCGCAGCGCGGGCAGCTCTTTCTCCACGAAGACGACGTCGCCGGTGCGGAACGGGTACTCGTTCGTGAACAGCAGCAGACGAGTCATGCCGACGCCTTCGCCGGCGATGTCAGGAGCCGCTGGATTGCCGCCGCCCAGATCTCGGTCTGCCGCTCCCCCGACAGCGCGGATGCCGCGGCATCCGCCGCCTGCTTCCATTCTTCGACCCCGGCTGGGGTCAGCCCGCTCAGTGTGCGAACCAGATCGTCGGCACCGAATCCATCGGTCACGGCACCGAAGCTGTGCTCGCCGAGCACCCGCACCATCTCGGGCGACGGGCCGATCACCACGCCCAGGCGTGCCTGCACGTAGTCGAAGAACTTGTTCGGCAGAGTCCACCGGTAGTTGAAGTTCACCGGCGGCAGCAGGAACACACCCACGTCGTAACTGTTCAGCGTCGAGATCAGTCGGTCGTAGGGCACCGGATCCAGTACGCGCACTCGGTTTGTGCTCTGTGCGAATCGCCGCAACTCGTCGATGTACTCCGGGTCGTTCGCTGTGAGGAGGAAATCGAGGGTGACGTCCGTCTCCGCCTCCGCGACCGCCTTCGCCATCAGCATCAGGTTCCGGTCCCGCAGCCCTGCGCCGCTGTGCACCAGGCGGATCGGACGGCTCACCGCGCCAGGTTCGAGGGCATGAAACGGGGTGGCATTCGTGACGACGTCGGCGCGGAAGCCGTACTCCCGCCGGTACTCGTCGGCGATGCCCTGGCCAAGCGTCGTCACGGAATCCGCCTCGGTGACGAACTCCCGACACATCCAGCGGACGAACGGCGCGATGAACAACCGCCACCGCGGCACATCCTCCTTCTGTCGCGGCGCGTACTCGTGCAGGTCCGCGTGAACGCCGTGCACGGAGTCCTGCGCAAGCGCGAGGCCGACCGCATCCACGTCGTTCGCGAGCACCGCGTCCCAGCGCGTGCCGCGCAGCGCATCGGTGGCGAATGCGATCGCCGCGTTGCTCCAGTAGGCGCTGTGGTAGCGACGCAGGATCACCGCTGCCCGGTCGTAGCGCCAGATCGGCAGCTCGTCCGGCACCCTCACATGCGAGGAGACCCCAGCGGGCGCGGGCCCATAACCCAACGTGTGCACCTCAGTATCCGCGCTCAGCCTGCGCACTTGCTTCAGCACGCGCGCATCCGACGCGATCGTGGAGAACGAGATGATCAGCAGGCGGGGGCGCGTCACCGGCGGGGCTCCTCCATGAGGCTCTGAACGATGCGTACCCACTTCTCGACCTGGCGCTCTCCGGCGAGCTCAGCAGCAGAGGCATCGGCGTTGCTCTTGTACTCCGTGACGTCGTCGACCGTCAGCGCCTCGATGGCGGTGCGGAAGGACTCCATCGTGAACTCGTCCGAGACGAGTCCAAGGCCGTGGTCACGGACGTATGCCGCCATCTCCGGAGACGGACCGACCACGATGCCCAGCCGCGCCTGTACAAAGTCGAAGAGCTTGTTCGGCAGCGCATGACGGTAGTTGAACGTGAGCGGCGGAAGCATGAACACCCCGACGTCGTACTGGTTGAGTGTACGGACCAGTTCGGAATACGGCACCGGGTCAAGCACCCGAACCCGATCCGTGGTCGCGGCGAAGGCCTTGAGCTCCTCCATGTAGGCAGGATGGTTCGCCGTCAGGTAGAAGTCGAGGGTGACATCGGCGTCGGCAGTGGCAACGGCCTCGGCCATGAGGTGAAGCTGTCGGTTCACCAGACCGGCTCCACTGTGCACCAGCCGGATCGGACGGGACACCGGCGTCGGCTGCAGCTCATGGTAGGGCGTCGCATTGCTGACCAACTCGGCGTGGAAGCCGAAGTTGCGCTCGTACTCCGCCGCCAGCCCCTCGCTGACCGTGGTCCATGCGTCGGCTTTGGTCACGTAGCGGCGGACGACCCACTCGAACCACGGCGTGATCTTCTCGAACCAGGCCGGGTTGTCGTCGTGCAGTCGTGGACTGTACTCATGCAGGTCGGCGAGGACGCCGTGCTTCGGCTTGAGCTTGACGGCGACTGGCACCGCCTCGACATCGTTCGCGATGATGACGTCGAATTTGCGGCCCTTCAGCGCCGCACGCGACCACTTGACCGCAGAGATCCCCCAGTACGCGGAGCGGTAGCGCTTGAGCAGCACCAGTTTGCCGTCGCGATCGTCGTAGCGCACGTCGCGCGGCATGGAGATGTGCTCGACGACGCCCTCCGGGGTGTCGCCATAGCCCAGCGTGGTCACGTCGAAGTCCTCGGTGAAGCGTGCCACCTGCTTGAGCACCCGGGCGTCGCCGACGATCGGCGAGTACGACAGGATCAGCATGGTCGGGCGAGTGGTCACGTGGTTCTCCCTCGTTCTCGTTTGCAGAAGTACAGGGCGTATCGACGCAGAGTCGACTCCCTGGTGAAGCTGTGCAGGACGTCGGGTGTGAGCCATCGGTCGACGCGCCCAGCGCCCCTCGATCGACGAACATCCGCGATCATGCGGTCGGCGCTCGGCTCTGCCAGCAGGCCGTCCAGCACCCTGCGGTCTTGTCGGTTGAACGGCCGAAGCGCGTGCGGAGCGACGCCCAGCAGTCGGCGCAGCAGCGCGGCGACTTCGGCGACATCTCGATCGGAGGGCCCGTCCTCGGCGATCGCCTGGGCCGTCCCCACGATGCTCACGCGGATGAGTTTGATGGCGAGCGACTGGCGGTGCGCCGGTTCCAGCCCGCTGATCACGCCGTCGTCGAACAGTCGCACGATCGGTTCGAACCGTTCCGCCATCGTGAGCACCGCCCCGGTGGTGCGCTCGCGCGCATCCTCCCCGATGACATAGCTGCCCATGCCGCCGAGGAAGTCGACTCGTCCGCCGTGCGCCCACAGCCGGATGCCGAAGTCGAAGTCCTCGCCCACGCGAACGCCCTCGACCATCCGAAGTCCCAGTTCGCGCATGCGTGCCGTGCGGATCAGACCGAGTGGCGCCGTTCGGTAGAACAGGCGATCTCGCGCGGCGTCGAGCCGACGACGACGGCCGAGACGCACCAGCGGATTCGGCATCACCGTCTGAGTCTGCAACCGGATCTGCGCGATGGCAGCATCAGGGCGCTCGGTCTCGACGTGCCGTACCCAGTTCTCCATCACGCCCGGCTCGAGGAAGTCGTCCGAGCCCATCACACCGCAGTACTCGCCCTCGACCTGGTCGAGGCCGTGGTTGAAAGGACCGGCTGCGCTGCGGATGCCGTCTCGGAACGGGAGCACCCGCACGTCGCCGGCGACGCCGTCCAGTTGCGCACGCAGCGACTCGGCCTCGAGCCCGTGCGCCACCACCGTCACGCGCACGCGCCCGCGCACCGACGCGTCCTGCAGCACCGAGGAGACCGCTCGTCGCAGCGGACGAGTGGCGTCGTGGCAGGCGATGACCACCTCGACGAGAGGTGTGCTCACGCCAGCCCCGCGAGCTGCGCCTGTTCCGCGAAGTTCGGAACGCGTGCCACCAGCTCATCGAACGTGCCGCGGTCGGCGATCGTGCCGTCCTGCATGAAGCAGACCACGTCGCTGTCGCGGATGGTCGACAGGCGATGCGCGACAGAGACGATCGTCACCTGGCCCTTCAGACCGCGGATCGCCTCGGTCACCTTCGACTCCGTCTTGGTGTCGAGCGCGCTCGTGGCCTCGTCGAGGACCAGCACGAGCGGGTCGCTGTAGAGCGCGCGCGCGATGCCGAGACGCTGACGCTGGCCGCCGGAGAGCGACATGCCGCGTTCGCCGATGCGGTCCTGCATCCCGCCGTCGCGCTGCTCGATCGTCTCCCACAACTGCGCGCGCTCAAGGGCGGCACGGACCTTCTCGAAGTCGATGTCGTCGTCGTCCCAGGCGAGTGCGACGTTCTGCGCCACGGTGCCGTCGAACAGCGACACGTCCTGCGGCACGTAGCCGACGCGTTCACGCCACGCTGCGAGAACGTCGTTGAGGTCCTTGCCGTCCAGGCTGATGGTTCCCTGCTGCGGCACGAGCAGTCCGAGCAGTACGTCTACGAGCGTGGACTTGCCGGCTCCGGAGGAACCGACCAGTGCCAGCGAGCTGCCGATCGGGATCTCCAGATCGATGTCATGCACTGCGGGGGTGTCCTCGTGCTTCGGGTAGCCGAACGAGACGCCGGAGAGGGTGAGCTTCTGCGGCGCCCCTTCGATGGGCTCCTGCCCGAGCTTCTCCGCGACCTCGAGGTACTTCTCGGAGACCTGCAGGTCGAAGATGACCGCCTCGACGTGCGGCACGTTCGCAGTCGTCCTGGTGACGATGGACTGGAACCCGGTCAGCGAGGGCACCAGCCGGAAGCCGGCGACGGCGAACAGCGCGACGGCTGCCAGTGCCTCCTGCATTCCGTTCTCGCCCCCTCCGCCACCGATGTACCCGACCGCACCGACCAGCACGAATCCGCCGACGAGTGCAGCGTTGAGCACAAAGCCCGGCACGGCGCCGAGGAAGTTCATGTTCGCCCGTGCGCGCGTGCTGAAGGCGCGGTTGTACTGCACGATGTCCGCGACTTCGCCGGTCTTGTTCCGGAGCGTGATCTCTTTCAGAGCCTGCATCATCTCGGTCATGAGCGTGGCGACCTTGAACGAGTAGTCCCGGGACACCCGTCCCGCCTGCACGCTGCGACCGGAGACGACCCAGTACAGGAGCGCCATGATCAGGCCGAGGTAGATCACTGTGATCAGTGCGGTCAAGGGCTGCGCGACGACGATGATGCCGAGGATCAGCACGAAGCTGACGACCATGCTCGGCAGCTGCACGATCGGCAGCAGGAATCCGCTGACCGCGTTGGCGATGCCGACATCCGCGATCCGCACGATCTGAGCGGTGTTCCGCCCCAGTCGGTACGTCCACGGAGCCTTGATGTACGCATCGAACAGCTGACGGCCGATCTCGAGCTCGAACGAGGCGAAGCGCCGCGTGGCGAACCACTGCTGCAACAGGGCGAGGACCGACTTCACCAGGATCAGTACGGCGACCAGTGCGATCAGCCAGATGTACGAGTCCGCACCGATCGTGCCGATCAGCGGGATCGTGATCGTCGTGCGAGCGATCATCGGGGCGAGGCTCAGCGCCAGAAGCATGATCGCGATGATGTCGAGCACCGTGAGCAGACACGAGATCACGATGTAACGCACGAGATAGGAGCGCGCGTCGGCCGGGAGATACCCCATGAGATCGCGGAACGACTTCATGACGAGCTTCATGCGCTCCACCCGACCGGGCTCAGTTCATTACACACCCGTCAAGTCTCCCATGCGCGGCTGGAAGAATCCGTCGGAGCACCGAGAAACGGCTCCAGCGCCGCCCGGGAGCGTGCCCCGTCGTGCACCTCGGAGACGAACCCCGGTCCCCGTTCCGCGAATCGCTGCGCCACGTCGCGGTCGGCGAGAACGCCTCGCAGGACGCCTTCCAGGTCTGCGGCGCGCGCCTCGAGCACCGGGAGTTCACGGCCCGTGCGCGCCTGCACGGCGCCGCGCACCTGCTCTGAGACGTGGCTGATCACGAGCTTGCCGGCTGCGAGCGCCTCGCACGCAGCGACCCCGTAGATCCCGAGCGAGAACTGGTCCAGCACGATGTCGGCCTCGCCGTAGACCCCGGGCATGTCCTGCGCGCGCACACCTTCGACTGCGCGGTACTCGATCAGCCCCTCGGCATCCAGACGGCGGAGCAGATCGGAGACGAGGGCGGTGCCCTTCAGCCCCGCTCTGCTGGGTGCATGCACCACGACCGGTCGTTCCCGCACCAGCACCGGTCCCGCGGCGGCGCGCACCCAGCGGTCCGCGTCGATCACGACCGGCAGCCAGGTCGCGCCCGGAACGAACTCGAGCAGGT
Organism: Microbacterium sp.; assembly: GCA_031286555.1. Classification (GTDB taxonomy): domain Bacteria; phylum Actinomycetota; class Actinomycetes; order Actinomycetales; family Microbacteriaceae; genus Microbacterium. The sequence goes on from JAITUD010000510.1 coordinate 6,184, forward strand.
CCGGGGTCGAGACGAAACTGGGCAGCCCTGAGCGCGCGATCAGCTCGTGATTGCGCCGAGTGATCTCCTCGAGCCGTGCCTGATCCGCGTAGCGCCCGTCCTGGAACGGCGAGTCCGGCTCCATACCCGCATGGACGCTCGGGACCCGGATATCGCTGCCGTGCCATACCAGTCCGACTCGCGCACCCCGGTCGGACAACGCACGGATGTCGCTGTCGACATCGCCCCCGGGGCCCAGCAGACGACGCCCGGACTCGATCAGGACGTGGGAGAACCCGCGCGACACCGCGCGTCGCTGCGCGCGCTGCCACCGCTTGTTCGTGATCGCATAGGTGGTGCTCACCGACTGGTCGGCGGGGAACGCGAACACGTCCTCGTCCGTGCGGAACATCACGTTCATGGCCACGGTTCCAGGGATCGCCGAGGCGGCCAGCGTCCATGCGTGCGCCTGCCCCGCCGAGTTCACCGGACCGATCAGCAGACGTCTCTCCGCCGCGGGCACGGCAGCCACACCGGCATCCCGGAATGCGGCCCTCTTCCACGGCAGCACGCGCTCGGCCACGGGTTCGGGCAGCGCATCGACGGCACGCTGCACGGCAGGGCGCAGCCTCTCAGGAAGCATCACGACGCCGTTCGGTCTCAGAGCGTGACTGCGGCGCCCTCGCGAGCCGACTGCAGCGCCGCCTCGACGACGGCCAGGGTGCGCTGCCCCTGCGCCATGGTGACGACGTCGTTGCGAACGCCGAGAACCGCGTCGCGGAACGCCTCGTGCTCCACCCGCAGCGGCTCGCGCTTCGCGAACGCGTAGCGGGTGACGTCGCCTTCGGACACTCCCCGGAAGCTCGAGACCGACTCCCACTCAAGCGGGATAGTGCCGTTCGCGTAGAAGGTCAGATCACCGGTGGAGGTGTCGGCGACGAACGCGCCCTTCTCCCCCGTCACGACCGTGACTCGCTCCTTCATCGGCGAGAGCCAGTTCACGATGTTGTTCACGATGACGCCGCTCGTGGTGCGGCCGGTGATCGTGATCATGTCCTCGTGCTCGCGACCGCTCTTGAACGCCGTCTGGGCGAACAGCCGCTCGTAGTCCGACTGCACCACCCAGGCGGTGAGGTCCACATCGTGCGAGGCGAGGTCCTTGGCCACACCGACGTCGGCGATGCGGGCCGGGAACGGCCCCTGTCGGCGAGTGGCGACCTGGTAGACCGCGCCGAGCTCGCCGGCCTCGATGCGTCGACGCAGCTCCTGCAGAGCGGGGTTGAAGCGCTCGATGTGCCCCACGGCACCGACAAGCCCGGCATCCGCGAAGGCGTCTACCATCCGCTGCCCGGCCTCCAGGCTGTGTGCGATCGGCTTCTCGACAAGCGTGTGCACGCCGGCGGCGGCCAACTTGAGTGCTGCGTCCTCGTGGAATCGCGTCGGCACCGCTACCACTGCGAGATCGATCCCCTCGCCGATCAGCGCGTCGATGTCCGGCAGGATGCTGAGGTCGCCGGCGACCCCGTGCGGGTCGCCACCCGGATCCGCAATGGCGACCAGGTCGATGCCGTCCACCTCGCGCAGCACGCGCGCGTGGTGGCGACCCATCATGCCGACGCCGAGAAGTCCGGCCCGCAGCGCCATCAGGCGCCTGCCCCTGCGACGGTGTTCACCGCGGCGACGATACGGTCGAGATCGTCCTGCGAGAGGGAAGGATGCACCGGCAGCGAGACGACCTCGCGCGCGGCGCGCTCAGTCTCGGGCAGGTCGAGGCCCGGTGCGTACGGCGCCAACGACGGCAGGCGGTGGTTCGGGATCGGGTAGTACACGCCCGCGCCGACGTTGTGCTCGCCCTTCAGCGCGGCGACGAATCCGTCCCGGTCCTCGGGAACGCGGATCGTGTACTGGTGGTAGACGTGCACGGCCCCCTCGGCGACCGGCGGAACGACGACGCCCTGCAGGTTCGCGTCGAGGAAGGCCGCGTTCTGCTGGCGGGTCGTCGTCCAGGCATCCACCTTGGTCAGCTGCACGCGGCCGATGGCGGCGTGGATGTCGGTCATGCGGGCGTTGAAGCCGACGATCTCGTTCTCGTACTGACGCTCCATGCCCTGGTTGCGGAGCAGCTTGACCTGACGCGCGATCTCGGCCGTCGCGGTGGTCACCATCCCGCCCTCGCCGCTGGTCATGTTCTTGGTCGGGTACAGGCTGAACATTGCGAACTCGCCGAAGGATCCCACCGGACGGCCGTCCAGCGAGGCGCCGTGCGCCTGCGCGGCGTCCTCGTACAGCGCGACACCGCGATCCGCGGCGAGCTGCTCCAGCTCCCGCATCCGTGCCGGGTGACCGTACAGGTGCACCGGCAGGATGCCCTTGGTGTTCGGCGTGATCGCCGCAGCCACGGCCTCGGGGTCGAGGGAGAACGTCTCCGGCTCGATGTCGACGAACACCGGCGTCGCCCCCGTCAGCGCGACCGAGTTGCCGGTGGCTGCGAAGGTGAACGACGGCACGATGACCTCATCGCCGGGGCCCACGCCCACAGCGAGCAGACCGAGGTGCAGACCGGCAGTTCCCGAGTTCACCGCGACCGCGGGACGACCGGGCACGAAGTGCTCGGCGAACTCCTGCTCGAAGGCCGCGACCTCCGGGCCCTGCGCGACCATGCCGCTGCGCATCACGCGGTCGACAGCCGCGCGCTCCTCGTCACCGATGATCGGCTTCGCCGGGGGAATGAACTCGCTCACGCGGCCTCCTTGGTCAGAACTCCGTTGATTTCGGAATAGCGGTCGCCCGTGGTCGGGCAGATCCAGATGCCGGCCTGATCACCGGCGGTCAGCGGCACGCCGGACTCGCCGACCCAGCCGATGCGCTTCGCCGGCACACCCGCGACGAGCGCGTATGCCGGAACATCCTTGACGACGACCGCACCGGCCGCCACCGTCGCCCAGGCGCCGATCGTCACGGGGGCGACGCAGGTCGCCCGCGCGCCGATGGCGGCACCCTTCTCGATCGTCACACCGACCGGCTCCCAGTCATGGGCGCTCTTGAGCGTGCCGTCGGCATTGATCGCGCGGGGGTATGTGTCGTTGGTCAGGACGACGGCCGGTCCGATGAAGACGCCGTCGGCAAGCTTCGCCGGCTCGTAGACGAGGGCGTAGTTCTGCACCTTGCAGTTGTCGCCCATCACAACACCGGTGCCGATGTAGGCGCCACGTCCGACGATGCAGTTCGCGCCCATGCGGACGCCTTCGCGCACCTGCGCGAGATGCCAGATCGAAGAGCCGCCACCGATGGCGGCGTCCGCGGAGACATCAGCAGAGTCCACGATGCGCACAGAGGAGGAAGTCACGATTCTCGCTTTCCATCTCCGTCGGATGCCTCGGAGACGCCCCCCAGTTTAGTGGGGTCGGTGCGTCGCACCTGTGCGATGGCCGACACGACGCGGCGCGCAGCTGCCTGCAGCGACGCGTTCTCGCGCGCCCAGGTGACGCGCTCACCGCGTCGGTCCTCGGTGCGCCCGTCGGCTGCTTCGGCGAGGAGCTCGCGCATCGCGTCGGCAACGGCATGTTCATCGAAGTCCGCCGCCCGGCCGAGCCCGGCCTCGGTCACCAGCACGGACGCGACCTCCGGGCCGGCGAAGAGCACAGGGGTGCCCACGGCCGCCGCAGCATAGATCTTGGTCGGTCGCGCGAAGTCATAGCCGATCTCGGGGACGATGCTGACAAGCGCGCCTGACGCGCCGCGGATCCAGGCGGCGGACAGCGCAGGACTGACCACGCCGCCGAAGTCGACCCTGCCTGGCACGAGCTGCTGCGCGAGCTCGCGCATCTCGTCCTGCACGGAACCCTGCCCGAAGAACTTCACCCGAACGTCCGGGAACTCCTGCGAGATCAGGGCGAACCCTCGGATGAAGACGTCCGGGCGCTGCCACTCCGACATCGTGCCGGTGTAGACGAAGTAGCGCTCATCCGTCGGGGGGACGACATCCGGGGCGAAGATGTCTGTGTCGATCCCGTTCCCCGCCGTCACGACCCTTCGCTCGTCGGCGCCCAGTGCGATCAGGCGCTCAGCAACCTCCGGCGAGATCGCAATGACCACGCTCGAGCGTCGCAGCACGAAACTCTCCACAGCCTTCATCGCCGAGGTCACGAAGGACGGCGCACCCATCGAAGCGACCGCGTCTGACCAGACATCGCCGGGGTAGTAGATCAGCGGCTTGCGCCGGAGCAGCCCGACGACGGCGGTCATGAAGCCCGTCGTCGGCGGCGCCTCGGCGACGACGACGTCGGTTCGGGAGAACAGCAGACGGAAGAACAGCGGGATATCGAATGACAGGTACTGCACGTACCCGCGAATCGCCCCGGAGCGGTCGCGAAGCACCGGCGCACGCCGCACTCGCACGCCGAGGTCCTCCGCCGAATCGGAGCCCGAGCCAGCGGGGGCCTTCGTCGTCAGCACCTCGACGTCCGCCTGCGCTGCCAGGGCGTGCGCAAGCGCACGCATGCGAAAGCTCGCCGCGGTCACTTCCGGTGTGTAGACACGCGTCGCGATGGTCACTCGCATTCTTCGCGGCATCGTTCTCCCCGCCGTCGGCTGTCACAGCATCCGAAGGGACACCTGACACAATGGAACCATGTCATCGAGCGTCCCCGTGCCGCGCACACCCGACAAGAGCGCCTGGGTCGTGATCCCGCTCTACAACGAGGCGGATGTCATCGCCGGCGTGATCGAGGGCCTGCGCCCCTACTTCGCCGACATCGTCTGCGTTGACGACGGTTCGAGCGATGCCTCTGCGAAGCGTGCGGCCGACGCTGGTGCCCATCTCGTGCGGCACCCGGTCAACCTCGGCCAGGGTGCGGCGCTCCAGACCGGAATCTCCTTCGCCCTGCAGCATCCGTCCTGCGAGTACATCGTGACCTTCGACGCCGACGGCCAGCACCGCGTGGAGGACGCGCTCGGGATGCTGAAGCTTGCGCGCGACGAGGATCTCGCGATCGTCTTCGGCTCTCGGTTCCTCGATGACAGGACGAACCCGGGGTGGATCAAGAAGGTCATCCTGAAAACCGCAGTCTGGGTGACCAACCTCACCACGAGCCTCAAGCTGACCGACGCGCACAACGGACTCCGCGTTATCCGGCGGGATGCCGCGGAACGGATCGACCTCAAACAGGACCGAATGGCCCACGCGACTGAGATCGTCCTCGAGCTCGGCCGTACCGGCCTGCCCTGGCGGGAGTACCCCGTTGAACTGCTTTACACCGATTACTCGAAGGCCAAGGGTCAGAGCGTGCTGAACTCCGTCAACATCCTCGTCGATCTGGTGGTGAGGTGACCATGTGGATCCAGATCCTCCTCATCACCGCGATCATCCTGCTCGCGGTGTTCATGATGCGCCGAACCGGCGCGGACAGCCACCTCGCAATCCGTCGTCTGCTGATGATGCTCTTCGTCGTCATCGCAGTGATCT
>JAITUD010000514.1 GCA_031286555.1 Microbacterium sp.
GACCAGGGTCGCGACGCGACGGCCGTCGTGGTCGAACCCGACGGACTGCACCGGCGGGTCGATGCGGCGCTCGGGATGGCGGCGATCGCGGGCGACGTCCGCGCCGAACGCCTCCGCGAACCGGGTGGTGCACGGCAGCCGCCGACCGGCGGCCTCGGCGACGGCATCGGCGATTGCGGCGGTGACGTCCGCGCGCACCGCGGGCTCGTCCACGCCCGCCCGTCCCGCCCCGATGCAGGGGCCGGAATGGGTGTGCGTCGCGTGGACCACGACCTCATCGACGGCGCCCTCGGCGATCGCCGCAGCGCGGACGGCGTCGCAGGTGCTCTCATGCAGCACGCAGCAGTCCACCGCGACCAGCGCGATCCGGTCGATCACGAGCGCGCCGACGGTGAGCGGATCGTGGGTCCCGGTACTGCCCGTCGTGCGGGCGGCGTAGCCCGACATCGCCGTGCCGGCCGGCACTGTCGCGGTGCGGACGGCGGCGCCGACCAGGAGCGTCCCTGTCTGCGGCATCCGCGACCTCCCTCGGTTCAGGTCGCAGAATACGTCAGATCGTCGACGTCGGAGCGACGAGGACTGCGGTCCGAAGCAGGATCGACGGGAATCCGGAAGGTGTCGTAGGGCACACGGCGCACGAGATCGTCCGCGATCTGCGACGCGTCCTCCTCGTCGAGGCGATGCGTGGCCACCAGCGACGCCAGGTAGCCGGCATCCACGCGCCGGGCCATGTCGTGCCGAGCGGGGATCGAGCAGAACGCCCTGGTGTCGTCGATGAACCCGGACGTCTTCTCGAAGCCCGCGCTGTCGGTGATCGCGCGACGGTACCGCTCCATGGCGTCGGGGGTGTCCAGGAACCACCACGGGGCGCCGACGTACACGCTCGGGTAGAAGCCGGCGAGCGGGGCCAGTTCGCGCGAGAACGAGGTCTCGTCGACCGTGAACAGCACCAGCCTCAGCTGCGTTCCCGTGCCGAAGTCGTTCAGCGCCCGGCGGAGCGGCTCGGTGTAGGTCATCGGCACCGGCAGGTCGTGCCCGGTGTCGGCGCCGAAGCGCACCAGCGTCGGCCGGTGGTGGTTGCGATGGATGCCTGGATGCAGCTGCATCACCATGCCGTCCTCCGCCGCCATCTCCATCAGGCGGTACAGGATGTCGCGGCGGTAGGCCTCGCCCTCGGCATCCGTCGCCTCGCCGCGCAGTCCTGCGGCGTGGATGCGCTCCGCCTCCGCCGACGGAAGCGGGAGAGCCCAGGCGTCCGCGACCCCGGTGTCGGTGGCGGTGCCGCCGGCCGCGCGGAATGCGGCACGGCGCACGCGCAGCGCCTCGAGCATGCCCGCGTACGTGGTGCACGGGATGTCGGCGGATGCCTCGAGCCGGTCCAGCGCGGGGCGCCATCCGTCCGCCACGGGATCCATGATGCGGTCGGCGCGGAAGGTGGGCAGGACGCGGCCGTGGAACGACGGATCGGCGGCGAGGGCGCGATGCGCGGCCAGGTCGGACGCCGGGTCGTCGGTGGTCGCGAGCACGTCGACGCCGAACCTCCCGAAGAGCGCACGGGGCCGGTAGTCGTCGTCGGTGAGGCGCTCGGCGATGCGGTCGTAGATGCGGTCCGCGGACTCCGGCGTCAGCCGCTGATCGATGTCGAACACCTCGGCGAGCTGGTGCTCGAACCAGTACTGCACCGAAGTGGCGCGGAACAGGTGCCAGTGCCGGGCGAGTACGTTCCACGCGTCGCGCGGGTCGATCGGCGGCAGCCCCGCCGGGGCCTGCACTCCCCCGAGCGAGACGCCGGCGCCGTGCAGCACCCTGGTCACGTAGTGGTCGCCGGTGAGCAGCAGCTCGGTCGGCGAGGCGAACGGCTCGTCCGCGGCGAGCATCTGGGCCGGCACGTGTCCGTGCGGGGAGCAGATCGGCGCATCGGCGACCTGTCGATAGAGTCCGCGGGCGATCTCGCGCACGGCGGGGTCGGCGGGCAGAAGCCGGTCTGGATGCATCCTGAGGTTGCGCATGTGGTCCTTCTGGGTCGTGCGTCGCGTCGGCCTCGGCCGGTCGTCCTGATGCACGCTACCTGGCCGCGCAACAGTTTGGCAACCGCTTGCCACTAGGATGACTTCTGAGGTGCGATCATTCCGCCTCCGAAGGGGGCCCGGCAGTGACGGATGAACCACGCGACGACGGACCGACGGTCGTGCACATGGGCGTAGGCGCCTTCCACCGCACCCACCAGGCCTGGTACACGCACCGGGCGCCGCACGACGGCACCCCCTGGCGCATCCTCGCGTTCACCGGACGCAGCCCCGACCAGGCGCGCGTCCTGCAGAAGTCCGGATGCCGGTACACGCTCGTCACGCGCGGCGTCGACGGCGACGACTTCACCCGGATCCGCAGCATCCGCTCCGCCCATGACGGGGCTGACCGCAGCGCGTGGCTGAGCGCGCTGGAGGACCCGCGCACGCACGTCGTGACGATGACCGTCACCGAGTCCGGGTACCGCACCGACCGCCTCGGGCGTCTCGACCTCACCGATCCGCAGGTCGCCGCGGACCTGCGCGAGGTCCGTGCAGGAACCGGAGCGCCGCTCGCGACGGCTCCCGTGCGCCTCGCCGTCGGGCTGGATGCGCGGCGCCGCACCGGTGCCGGACCGCTGACCGTGATCAGCTGCGACAACCTCGCCGGCAACGGCGACGTCGCCCGCAGGGTCGTGCTGGCAGCGGCCGCCGAGGTGGACGCCGCCCTGCCCCGCTGGATCGACGAGAACGTGGCCTTCCGCTCGTCGATGGTCGACCGGATCACGCCGCGCACCCGTCCGCAGGACATCGACGAGGTCGAGCGAGCCACCGGCATCCGTGACGAGGCCGCCGTCGTCGCCGAGCCGTTCTCGGAGTGGGTCATCGAGCAGGACTTCGCGGCTCCGGCGCCGGACTGGCCGGGCGCCGGCGCTCGGCTGGCTGCCGACCTCGCGCCCTTCGAGCAGCGCAAGCTGCGCATCCTCAACGGCGCGCACTCCCTGCTCGCCTACCGGGGGATCCTCGCCGGGCACCGGGATGTCGCGGCGGCCTTCGCCGATCCGGTCATCCGCGACGCCGTGGAGGCGTACTGGCGCGTCGCCGGCCCGAGCTGCCTGCTGGCGGCCGACGAGGTCGAGGAGTCGATCGCCGCGACGAGGACCCGGTTCTCGAATCCCCGCATCCGGCACGAACTCGCACAGATCTCCGCCGACGGCGAGCGCAAGCTGCGCGAGCGGATCCTGCCCGTGCTCGCCCACGCGATCGCGGCGGGAGACGAGGTCTCCGCCCCGGCGAGCGCCGTCGCCGCCTGGCTGGTGACGCAGGGGCGGCATCCGGATGCCCTGGACGATCTCCTCGCCGGCGTGACGGATGCGGCGATGTCCGACGCCATGCGCACCGCCATCCGTCTCGGGATCCGTAGGCTGGGGGACATGCCCGTCGGCGCCGCAGCGCGCCCCGCGCAGTGAGGAGCATGCCGATGGCTGAGGACGGAACCGGCGACGCCGTGACGCCCGGCGACGAGACCGATCAGGGCACGCAGGTGCGCCCGGGCGAGAGCGTCACCATCTACGACGTGGCGAAGCTCGCCGGCGTGAATCCGTCGACGGTGTCACGCGCCCTGAACCGCCCCGGCCGGGTGAGCGCGGCGACCGAGAAGCGCATCCGCGCGGCCGCCGAAACCCTCAACTACCAGGTGAATCCGATGGCGCGCGCACTGCCGACCGGACGCACCTCGATCATCGGACTCGTGGTCTCTGACATCACGAACCCGGTGTTCTTCGACATCGTCCGCGGCGCCGAGACCGCGGCGACGCGCAGCGGATACACCCTGGTGCTCACCGAGTCGGAGGAGTCCGAGGAGCGCGAGTACGAGCGGGCCGAGCGCATGATGCGCATGCTCGACGGACTGCTGCTGGACACGCCCCGCATGTCGGACGAGCACATCCGGGCCCTCGCAGGGCAGAAGCACGTCGCCGTGGTGAACCGCGAGGTGACGGACGTGCTGTCGGTCGTCCCCGACGCCACGGAGGGGATCGCGGAGGCCGTGCGGCATCTGCGCGGCCTGGGACACAGTCGTCTCGCCTACGTGCCGGGCCCGGCGCTGTCATGGATGGCGCGCCGACGCGGCGAGCTGCTCGCGCGGCGCTGCGAGTGGGCGCACATCGAACTCGTCGAACTGGATCCGGTGGCGCCGACCGTCGCCGGCGGTCGCACGGCCGCGCGGGCGGTCCGCGACAGCGGCGCGACCGCCGTGGTCGCCTACAACGACCTGATCGCGATCGGCCTGATGCAGGAGCTGGTGGAAGCCGGCGTGTGCATCCCCACCGACCTCAGCGTGATCGGCTTCGACGACATCTTCGGCGCGGACTTCACGTCGCCCTCGCTCACCACGATCAAGTCGCCGCTGCGCGAGACCGGCGACCACGCGATGACCGCCCTGCTGGCGCTCGTCGCCGGCGATCGCGTGCCGCGCCTCGGCATCGATCTCGACACGACCCTGGTCGTTCGCGGCTCGACGGGCGCCGCACCGGCCTGACCGCGGCCCGGCCGGTACCCGGCCGCCTGCTGCCCCGCTGCCCCGCTGCCCGCCGCCCGGTCCCGCGCACCTCCGATCCCGCGCCGCACGCTCACGCTCTGAGTCGCTGAGCGGGTCAACGCGTGAGCGTGCCGGACGTGACCTGCGGTCCGCGCCGATCCGGGGGCGGCCCGCAGAGTGGCAAGCGGTTGCCAGATCAGG
>JAITUD010000141.1 GCA_031286555.1 Microbacterium sp.
TCCAGCTCGCGCAGTCGGGCGAGCCGCGAGGGCAGATGCTTGCGCGAGGCGAACGCGGGCAGCACACGGATCGCCCCCCGCACGTCGTGCCTGGTCTGACGCCCTCCGAGGCCGAGCGGGCCCCGGGAGCGGATGACGACGAACTCGCTGACGAGCTCGCCGCGACGGCGCGGCAGCAGCGGCACCGCCGCGCGACGCCGTTCTCCGGGCGGCACGATCAGACGCGCTCGCTCGGCGGGGGCGCCTGCGGTCGGCTGCCAGGCATCCCGGACCAGCGCGTGCAGCGTGCGCCGCCCGGTGTTCTGCAGCGCGACGCTCGCGGCGACCGGTTCGCCCGTCCGCGCCCGCTCCGGAATGCGACGCGTGACGATCACCTGCCGCGCGCTGGCTGCGAGCAGCACGTCCAGTGAGATCAGCACGACGCAGAGCACGATCCAGAGGCCGAGCACCGGCCACGCCGACATGCCGGTCATGCTGAGCAGCACGATCGGGATGACGCCGAACCCGACGAGGACGGCGAATCGTCCGGTGAAGAACACGGGCTCTCCTCAGCCGATCAGATCGGGACGCGGGTCTGCTGCACCACCGAGCCGAGCACGGCGTCGGGGGTCACGCCCTCCATCTGCGCATCGGGGCGCAGCTGCAGGCGGTGCCGCCAGACGGGCATGAGCATGGTCTGCACGTGGTCGGGGGTTACCGCGGCGGAGGCGTTCAGCCAGGCCCACGCCTTGGCGGCGGCGAGCAGCGCCGTGGCCGCGCGGGGACTGGCACCGAGCTCGACCGAGGGCGACTGGCGGGTGGCACGGGCGAGGTCGACGACGTAGCCGAGCACCTCGTCGGTGACCTGCACGCGGGCGGCGGCCTCCTGGGCGGCGCGGATCTCCTCCACGGTGATGGCTGCCTCGACGCCGCTGAGCAGGCGCGGTGAGAAGCCGTCGGCGTGCAGGCGCAGCACCGAGACCTCGGCGTCCCGCTCGGGCATCCCGACGACCAGCTTCATCAGAAACCGGTCCAGCTGCGCCTCGGGCAGCGTGTAGGTGCCCTCGTGCTCCACGGGATTCTGGGTCGCGGCGACCAGGAACGGATCGGGCAGCGGCCGGCTGACGCCGTCGGCCGACACCTGGCGCTCCTCCATGGCCTCCAGCAGCGCGGCCTGGGTCTTCGGCGGCGTGCGGTTGATCTCGTCGGCGAGCAGGATGCTGGTGAACACGGGGCCGGGGCGGAACTCGAACTCGCCGGTGCGAGCGTCGTACACCAGCGAGCCCGTCACGTCGCCGGGCATCAGGTCGGGGGTGAACTGCACGCGCTTGGTGTCCAGGCCCACAGCGCGCGCGAAGGAGCGCACCACGAGCGTCTTCGCGACGCCGGGCACACCCTCCAGCAGCACGTGTCCGCGCGCGAGCAGGGCGACAAGCAGACCGGTCACGGTGCCGGCCTGGCCGATCACGGCCTTGTCGACTTCGAGTCGCACGCGGTGCATGGCCTGGCGCAGGGCGGCGTCATCCGGCGCCACGGTGCGCTGATCGGGTGCGGTGCTCTGATCCGCCACGGTGTTCTGATCAGCCACGGTGCCCTGCTCGGGCACGGTGTTCTCCTCGGTCACGGGGATGTCCTTCCGGATCGCGATGGGTCGTCGGGGTTCGGGGTGCGGAGGCCGGGATGCAGCGCGGCGTCCACTGCGTCCTCGAGCTCGGCGAGGCGGCGGGCCAGGTCGACCAGCTGCTGGTCACCCGAGGGCGGGGGACCAGCCAGCAGCTCCTGCAGGGAGCCGCGCGGAATGCGCAGTCGGTCTGAGGCGGCGTCCGCGACCTCGTGGGCACTCGTGCGATCGCCCAGCGCGAGGCGCTGCGCGAGCCTGCGGACGGTGCCCTCGCGGATCGCCTCGGCGGCGTGCGGAGCGTCCGCGGCCTTCGCGGTGAGCCGGGCGCGACCGTGCATCGTCTCGGAGGCGCGCACCGTCACCGGGAGCGTCTCGGCGACCAGCGGCCCGAACCGGCGTCCGCGCCACAGGGCGGCGGCGAGGCCGGCCAGCAGCAGCACCAGGATGGCGGGCGTGACCCAGCCGGGTGTCAGAGAGCCGAGGGAGTCCTGCGTCTCGCCGGTGATGTCGCTGTCGCCGGAGGACGGCACGTACCAGACCACGTGTCCCGTCTGGCCGAGCAGCGCGAGCCCGAGCGCAGCGTTCCCGTTCTCCGCCAGGCGGTCGTTGGTGAACAGCACGGTGCCGTCGACGAGCGAGATGCGCTGGGAGGAGAAGTCGTCCGACAGCACTGCGGCGCTGCCGTCCTGGCCCGCGAAGCAGCCGTCGATGCCGTCGGCGGGGGTGAACATGCGTCCGGGGACGATCGCACCGACCCTGGCGAACTCGGGGATCTCGCAGTCCGCAGTGACCCGGCCGGGGCTGTCCGCGGCGGACTCGCCGAGGTGGAACAGTCGGAGCGTTCGTGCGCTGCCGGACAGCAGCACGGTGCGCGGGGCGTCCGAGACCATCGCTCGCACTGTCTCGTCCGTGAGATACAGCGGGTCGGCCATCGCCAGCGTGGCGCCGTCGTCGAGGTGGCTGCGAACCTCGGAGGAGGAACGCACGACGGTGACCTCGATGCCCGGCTGCCGCAGAATCTCGGCAAGGGCCCGGGCTCCGACATCGCCCGGGCTCTCCGGATCGAGCATGGCGCCGACCGCGGGCGGCGTCGTCACGAGTCGCGCGGCGATCGCCGTGCCGCCGATCAGCATCAGCACGACGATGAGCCATCCGATCCATCGTCTCCAGCGCCCGCGCGGGCGGGCGGTGGCGGTGGATGCCTCGGTGCCGGCCTCGGTCCGGGCGTCGTCCTCGAGCAGCGTCATGCCGGCACCGCCTCCGGGCGCAGTGCGCTCAGCCGCTCGTCGGTCTCGGCGATCGCGCGATAGTCCGCCTCCGCCGCAGGCACCCGCAGGTACCGCACCCGGTCGAAGGAGGATGCGGCGTCGCGCAGCGCGGTGTGCTCGGCGGGGAGCGTCGCGCCGGCGTCGCGCGAGATCGCCTGCGCTGTCGCGCCGGGGGCGGGGTCGATCAGGTCGCGTTCGATGAGACCACGGGCGAGCCCGCGGAAGCGCAGCGTGACAGCGGCATCCCAGTCGCCGTCGCGCGCCGCGCGCTCCGCATCGGCGCGCAGCTGGGCGGTGGTCCTGTCATCGGCCTCGCCGAGCAGGCGAGCGCTGCGGCGCACGCTCCGGGATGCTCGCGGACGACCCCACACGATCAGTGCGACCACGAGCGCGGCGATGATGACCAGGACGATCAGCACGCCGGCGAAGGGCGCGATGGCGCCTGAGCCGTCGGGGTTGAACAGTCCGGCGAGGAATTCGAGGATCGCCCGCCACATCCTGTCGAACCAGCTCGGCTTCGCAGCCTCGTAGATCTGCTTGGAGAGCTCCTCCTGCGCCCAGCGCCGAGCCTCGTCCCCGTCGGGGACGAAGACGTCGGTGCTCGCGAGCGGCAGGATCATGCGCCGCCGCTCGGGGGCGCCCAGGGGCTGTCGGACGGCGGTGGGGGAACGGCCATCGGTGGTGCGGGGGCGGGCGGAGCCGGCTGAGCCGGCGGCGCGGGCGCGGGCTGCGCGGGTGCAGTCGGGGGAGCGGGCTGCGCCGGAGCGGGCTGATAGTACGGCGGATACGCCGGAGCCTGCGGCTGCCCGTACCCGGAGGGCGCGCCGGGGGCCGGTGCCTGCGGCGGCTGCCCGTACCCGTACGGGGCCGCGGGCTGCGCGTAGCCCTGCGGGGCGTAGCCGTACTGCTGCGGGGGTGCGTACGCCGGTGCCTGCGGCTTCTCCTTGGTCACTGCACGGGAGGGATCGACCGCGTACGGGTCGCCGAGCTGCTCCTCGGACCAGCCGGCCGCGCTGCGCTCCTGGTACGCGATCAGTGTCTGATCGAGCCCCTCGTACCGCATCCGCGAATCGACGTAGACGAGTGTCGCGCCGGTGCACTGCACGACCTGCCCGATCGCCTGCACACCGAACACCAGCAGCTGCGGCACCAGGACCGCCAGCACCATCACGACGATCTGACCGACGCCGGGGTCGCCGGTGGGCGCCACGATGCCCATGACGATGGACGTGATGAGGGTGCCGGGCACGGACACGACATTGGCGGCGACGCCCATGATCAGCGAGATCAGGAAGACGACACCGAACGCGACCCAGAACCGACCGCGGGTGAGCCGCCAGGAGCGCACCAGCGCACTGCGCAGCGTCGCCCGCTCCAGCACCAGGATGCTGGGGACCAGCAGCAGCTTCGTGGAGAGCCAGACGAACAGCGGGATGCAGCCGATGCCGAGCGCGATCGTCAGAATGATCGTGAGTGCTGTGGCATCGGTGCCGGCCAGACCTGCACCCGCCGCGACGGCGAAGATGGTGAAGCCGATGAGCGCGAAGGCTGCGCCGACCGCGAGACCCTGCAGCACCGCGTAGAGCAGAAGCCGCCAGAACGAGGGCGCCATCCGCTTCCACAGGGCGCGCAGCGTTCCCTTGCGCGAGAGCGCCGCGAGCGCGACGTCGGCGGCGACGATCCCCTGCAGCACCACGGCGACCGCGGCGGAGAGCAGCACCGCGAGGATGCCCAAGACGATCGTGAGTCCTGCGGTGCCGGCCTGGATCGTGATCGCGTCATCCGAGCCGGGCAGCACGGTCTGCAGCCGCAGCACGCTGGCGGTGATGATCGCGCCAAGCACGATCAGCACGACGAGCATCGTCAGCAGCTGGATGACCACGGCGAACCCGAACAACACCTTCGGGTTGTGCCGCAGCGCCGCGAAGGACCGGCCGAGCAGCATCCCGAACGTCATAGGATGCAGCGGGATCGCCCCGCGTCGCGGTGCCGGTGTCCAGCCCTGACTGCTCACTCGCTTCCCCTCCCGCGCAGCTCGACAGCATGCCGTCCCATCGTGGCACATGAGACACGGCATGACGACGCGGCGGGGATGCGCGTCCAGGACGTGCATGGTTGGATTCAGTAAGCTGTGCGGAGGTGCGGTCGTGCCGGGGTAGGGGCCTCGGAAGCCGCACGTAGCGGACAAAGAATGTTGAGGCTGGGCGGATATGACGTCACGCATCCTCGTGGTCGACGATGACACGGCGCTTGCCGAGATGATCGGCATCGTGCTGCGCACGGAAGGCTTCGAGCCGCTGTTCTGCGCTGACGGTGCGAAAGCGGTCGAGCAATGGCGCAGTCAGCGCCCGGATCTCGTGCTGCTCGATCTGATGCTGCCCGGCATGGACGGCATCGAGATCTGCAGCCGCATCCGCGCCGAGTCCGGGGTGCCGATCATCATGCTCACCGCGCGCAGCGACACGGCTGATGTCGTGCGCGGCCTCGAGGTCGGCGCGGACGATTACATGGTCAAGCCCTTCAACCCGAAGGAGCTCGTCGCCCGCATCCGCACCCGCCTGCGGCCGACCCCGCAGGCGACCACCGAGGTGCTGCGCGTCGGCGACCTGGTCGTCGACGTGGACGGACATGAGGTGCGCCGCGGCACCACGCCCATCTCGCTCACGCCGCTCGAGTTCCAGTTGCTCGTCGCGCTCGCATCGAAGCCGCAGCAGGTGTTCTCCCGCGAGATGCTGCTCGAGCAGGTCTGGGGATACCACTACAAGGCGGACACGCGGCTGGTCAACGTGCACGTGCAGCGGCTGCGCGCCAAGGTCGAGCTCGACCCGGACAACCCGAGGATCGTGATGACGGTGCGGGGCGTGGGCTATCGGGCCGGGAGCGCCGGCTGAGGTCTCGATGATGACGGCGACGAGCGTGACGCCCGCTCCGGTCGCGTCATGGCGTGACTGGAGGAGCTGGCCGCGTTCCGTCGGAGGCCTGTGGCGCCGGTCGATGCGGTTCCGCACGATCGCCGTCACGCTGCTGCTGACCTCTCTGGCGATCTTCATCACCTGCGTCGCGATGGCGCTGGTGATCCAGAACGACCTGTTCGAGTCCCGCAAGGACGACGCGCTCGCGAAGGCGCAGCGTGCGGTCGCGCAGGCACAGACCACGCTGGACAACAGCAACGTCGACGACGACCGCGCGGCGCTGCAGGCGCTGTGGCGCTCGGTGCAGACCGATCTGGCCCGCGCCGCCGCATCCGACATCATCACCGCGTCGCCGATCGAGACGGTCAGCAGCGGGTTCATCCCGCCGGAGTTCCGCGCCGGCGGACTGTCTGTCGACATGATCAGCGACGGTCTTCGCAAGAGGGTGGCC
>JAITUD010000168.1 GCA_031286555.1 Microbacterium sp.
AAATCCGCCGGCGTGCGCAGCCCGGTCTCGAGCTGACGGCTGATCTCGGTGATCGCGCCGATCGCGTTGCGGTTGTTCGCGCAGAAGATCGCCGTCGGCGGGTTCTTGGCGTGCAGCAGTGCCCTGGTCGCCTCGCGAGCCTGGTCGACCGTCTGCTGCTTCGCCGCCACCAGTCGTTCGTCGACGCGGATGCGGCGCTCCACCAGAGCCCGCGCGAAGCCGGCGTGACGCCGTTCGCCGGTGAAGATCGTGATGCTGTTGCCGAGATAGCCGATGCGGGTGTGGCCGCGGTCGATGAGGGCGATGGTGCCGCGGTACGCGCCGTCCTCGTCGGCGAGCACGACGCTGTCGGCGGCGAGGCCCTCGATGCGGCGGGAGGCCAGCACGACGGGCACGCCCTGACTCTGCGAGCGGGAGAGATGGTCGGATCGCCCGCCTGCCGGAACGACGATCAGCCCGTCCACCCGACGGCCGAGGAAGTCACCGACCAGTTCGGACTCGCGCTCGACGTCCTCCGAGGTGTTGCCGAGCAGGATGCGGCGGCCGGTGAGCGCGGCCTCCTCCTCCACGCCCAGCGCGAAGGTGCTGTAGTACGGGTTCGCGATGTTCGTGATCGCGACGCCGATCAGGCCGCTGCTGTGCCCCGGCCGAATGCTGCGGGCGTTCTCGTTGCGGTAATAGCCCAGTTCGGCGACCGCCTCGAGCACGCGCTGCTGCACGTCGTGCTTGACGTTGACGCCTCCGGAGAGGGTGCGCGACACCGTCATCGGACTGACGCCTGCGCGCTGCGCGACCTCCTTGACGGTCGGCCGACGACGCTGTTCGGCCATGCGCCGCACCTCCTGGGACATCCGGATGCAGGGAACGTTACCAGGACGGCGCACCTGCGGCGGGTCGCCACCCGCGCCCCGACAGCGCCGAAACGCCCTCATCGGCCCCGGCCGCTCCGAACCCCGGAAGGATGGAACGAGAGGAGGACGCATGACCGTGACCCCGATCGACTGGGTGGAGATCCCCGCCGGCGTGCTGCAGCGCGGCACGCCCGTGGATCAGCTCGACGCCATCACTGCGTGCTACGCCGACACCGGTGTGCCCGCCGCGTGGTACCTGAAGGAGTCGCCACGGGCATCCGTTCCGGTGCCTGCATTCCGGATCGCGCGCACGCCGGTGACGGTCGGGCAGTGGGCGCCGTTCGCCGCCGAGACCGGCCGGCCCGTGCCGACGGAGCCGGCGCAGCATCCGGTCTTCGGGGTGACGTGGGCGGATGCCGCGGAGTTCTGCGCCTGGATGACGGAACGCCTCGGCCACGAGGTGCGCCTCCCGACCGAGACCGA
The DNA here is from genome assembly GCA_031286555.1 of Microbacterium sp. Taxonomy (GTDB): domain Bacteria; phylum Actinomycetota; class Actinomycetes; order Actinomycetales; family Microbacteriaceae; genus Microbacterium. The sequence continues at coordinate 1,335 of JAITUD010000168.1, forward strand.
GTGGGAGCGCGCGGCGCGCGGCGACGACGACCGCGAGTTCCCCTGGGGTGACGAGTACCGCACCGGTCTCGCGAACCTCTGGGATCTCGGCCTCGGCACCACGACCGCCGTCGGCTCCTTTCCTGCGGGCGCGAGTCCGTTCGGCGTCCTGGACATGGCCGGCAACGTGGACGAGTGGACCTCGACGCTGTACGCGCCCTATCCGGATGCGCCGGCCGAGGTGCCCGCCCTCGAGAGCTGGGCGTTCGACGCGCACATCACCCGCGGCGGCGCCTTCCGGCACGACCGCGATCTGGCTCGCTGTGCGCGTCGGCACGGCGCCTACGAGGAGGACCTCCGGGCGATCGGCGTCGGTTTCCGCCTCGCCGCGGACGCGGTCTGAGCTCGCAGCGCATCCTGCCTCGAAAACCCTTGACCATACTGTCTCGGTCGGATACTGTCTCTCACGTTACCTATCCCGCAGTTTCACCCGCCCGAAGGAGCGCGGCATGAACAACTTCACCTCCACCACCGATCGCATCCGGATCAGCCGTCGTGGATTCCTGGTCGGAGCCGTCGGACTGAGCGGCGTCGTCGCCCTCACCGCCTGCACGCCCGCCGGCGGCAGCAGTGGCGGCGACAGCTCGCGCTACCTCAGCCTCGTCGCCGAGCCGCCGAGCGGCATGACCCGCACGTTCAACCCGTTCTCCGCCACCTCGCGCTGGGTCTCGCGCAACGCGATGTACGAGCCGCTGATGATCTCCAACGCCGTCACCGGCAAGACCGACCCGTGGCTCGCGACCGAGTTCGCCTGGAACGCCGACGCCACCGAGCTGACCATCACCCTGCGCGACAAGGTCGTCTGGTCCGACAAGAAGCCGTTCACCGCAGACGACGTCGTCGCCACCTTCGAGCTGGTCCGCAAGAACGAGGGGCTCGTCGCCACCTCGGCCCAGGTGCGCGACGAGATCGTCTCGGTGACCGCGAAGGACCCGAAGACGGTCGTGATCGCCTTCAACCGTCCCAGTGCCACCGCGCTCGAGGCCGTGCTCTCGCAGGTGATCGTGCCCGCACACGTGTGGAACGACATCAAGGACCCCACCACCTTCGACAACCCCGACCCGGTCGCCACAGGTCCGTTCACCACGGTCGAGAGCTTCTCCAGCCAGGTGTACCGCGTCACCAAGAACCCGAACTACTGGCAGAAGATCGCCGTCGACGGCCTGTCGCTGCGCTCGTACTCGGGCAACGACCAGATCAGCGCCGAGGTGCTCGCCGGCAAGATCGACTGGGGCGGCATCATCCCCGACCCCGACAAGACCTACGTGGCACGCGACCCGAAGAACAACCACTACTGGTGGCCGCGCACCCGCACCGTCAACCTGCAGCTGAACACCACGCTGCCCGTCTTCAACGATGTGAAGGTGCGCAGGGCGCTGAGCCTGGCGATCGACCGGCAGCGCATCGTCGACGTCGCGTACTGGGGCAAGAGCGACCCGGCCAACGCGGTCTCGCTGCCGCCGGACCACTTCAAGAACTGGATCGACCAGGGCCTGGTCGACTCGACCGCCGCATCCGTCGCCCTCGACCCGGATGCCGCCGGCGCCGCGCTCGACGCGGCGGGGTACAAGAAGGGCTCCGACGGCATCCGCGTCAGCCCTGACGGCAAGAAGATGAGCTACGCGATGATCATCCCGACCGGATGGACGGACTGGATCACCGCCGCGCAGAGCGTCGCCGACGACCTGAAGAAGGTCGGCGTCGAGGTGAAGATGTCGACGCTCGCCTACGACTCCTGGGCCGAACAGGTCTACGGCGGCGAGTTCGAGGTGACGCTCGTCGGCATGGTCGAGAGCTCCACGCCGTACCGCTTCTACTACGAGTCGATGTCGACGCACACGGTCAAGCCGGTCGGCACCCAGTCCACGATCAACGCGCACCGCTTCGGCGACCCTGAGGCGACCGCGCTGCTGGAGAAGTTCACCGGGCTGGTCGACGAGGGCGAGCAGGTGGCCACGATGCAGCAGATCGAGAAGCGCTTCGCCGAGCTGTTCCCCGTGGTGCCGCTGTACGAATCGCCGGACTACGGCCTGTTCAGCACGCGCCGCTACACGGGCTTCCCCGACGACAAGAACCCGTACGCGCCGCTCTCGCTGAGCCTGGACTACAGCGGCTACCTGGTGTTCCCGCATCTGACCAAGGCCTGACGCCCCGACGACATGAGACTCGCGTTCCTGGCCCGCCGCATCGGGCTCTACCTCATCGCCGCCTTCGCGGCCGTGACGATCAACTTCCTGATCCCGCGGCTCGCACCGGGCGACCCGGCCACGGCCGCGCTCGCGCGGCTGGGCTCGGTCGACCCGTCGGCGATCGAATCGCTGCGCACCGCCTACGGCATCACCGACGACCCGCTGATCGTGCAGTACTTCCAGTACCTCGGCGATCTGCTGCACGGCGACTTCGGCCTGTCGTTCTCGCGGTTCCCGAGCCCCGTCACCGAGGTGATCTCGGGGACCCTGGGCTGGTCGCTGCTGCTCGGCGGCACGGCGCTGGTGCTGAGCTACGTGATCGGGTCGGTGCTCGGCATCGTGGCGGCCTGGTTCCGCGGCAGCTGGTTCGACCGAATCGTGCCGGCGACGCTGCTGTTCATCGGATCGTTCCCGTACTTCTTCCTGGCGCTGCTGCTGGTCTACTGGCTCGGCGTGCAGTTGGGGGTGCTGCCCATCGGGCAGGCCTACGAGTACAGCGATCCGGCCCCGACGCCGGAGTTCTTCGGCGACGTGGCGGTGCACCTGTTCCTGCCGGTGCTGACGATCGTGATCGTCTCGCTGGGAACGTGGACCCTGAACATGCGCAACGCGATGATCGGCGAGCTGGGTCAGGACTACCTGACGCTCGCCGAGGCGAAGGGGCTCTCGCAGCCGCGGATCGCCCTGCGGCACGCGGCCAGGAACGCGCTCCTCCCGTCGGTCACCCTGCTGGGCGGCATGATCGGCGTCGTCGTGGGCGGCCAGATCATGACCGAGATCGTGTTCTCGTACCCCGGTGTCGGCTACACGCTGATGCAGGCGGTGACTGCGCATGACTACCCGCTCATCCAGGCGCTGTTCCTCATCATCACGCTGACGGTGCTGGCAGCGAACCTCCTCGTCGACCTCGTCTACTCCGTGCTCGATCCCCGGGTGCTGCAGAGGAGCGGATCATGACCACCACAGAGCTCATCGTCAGCCCCAATGTGCGCAGGCGGCGGCGGATGCCGAAGCTGCCCGCCACGGCGATCATCGGTGCCGTCGTCCTGGGGCTGCTGGCACTGGCGTCCGTCGCCGGCCCGTGGCTGCTGCCGTACTCCGCCTTCGACGCGAGCTTCACCCCGAACCTGCCCCCGGGCGGCGAGCACCTGCTCGGCACCTCGGGTCGCGGCGAGGACACCCTCGCGCAGCTGCTGCAGGGCGGGCGGGCCTCACTCGGCATCGGCCTGCTGGTCGCGGCGGTGACCACCGTGATCGGCCTGGTCGTCGGACTCACCAGCGCCTACTTCGGCGGCGGGGTCGACGGCACCCTCTCGGTGATCACGAACGTGTTCCTGGTGCTGCCCGGCCTGCCGCTCATGGTGGTGCTGGCGGCGTTCCTGCCCGCGGGTCCGCTCACGATCGTGGCGGTGCTGAGCATCACCGGCTGGGCGTTCGGCGCCCGCCTGTTCCGCTCCCAGGCGCTGAGCCTGCGCACCCGCGACTTCGTCGCCGCGGCCGAGTGCGCCGGTGTCGGACGCATCCGGATCATGGCGACCTCGCTGCTGCCGAACCTGTCATCGGTGCTCGCGGCGTTCTTCGTGAACCAGGTGGTGTTCGCGATCACCGCGGAGGCCTCACTGGAGTTCCTCGGACTCGGCGACCCGCAGATGGTGTCGTGGGGCACGATGCTCTACTGGGCGCAGAACAACTCCTCGCTGCTGCTCGGCTACTGGTGGCAGTTCGTGATCCCCGGCCTCGCGATCGCGATCACGGCCTCGTCGCTGGTGCTGATCAACTTCGCCATGGACTGGGCGAGCAACCCGCGCCTGCAGGCGCAGGAGATGCTGCACCGGTTCCTGGGCAGCGGCCTGCGCAGCGCAGCGCTGATCACGCCCGTCTCGCGGACGGCGGATGCCGGGAAGGAGGGGGCACGATGACCGCCCCCGCTCTGAGGATCACCGATCTCGAGATCGGCTACGTGACCTCGGCCGGCCTCGCCCCCGCGGTGCGCGGAGTGAGCCTGACAGTCGAACCAGGCGAGTTCGTCGGCCTGGTCGGCGAGTCCGGATGCGGCAAGTCCACGATCGCGCAGTCCATCCTGCGCGTGCTTCGGTCGCCCGGTGTCATCACCGGCGGCAGCATCGAGCTCTCCGGCGAGGACGTCCTGGCCGCGGATGCGCGCCGGCTGCGCGGCATCCGCTGGTCGCGCGCATCGATCGTGATGCAGAACTCGCTCGCCGCGCTCAACCCGGTGCAGCGCGTGGGCAAGCAGATCGCCGAGGCGATGAAGGCGCACGACGGAGGGGCGGGGCGGTCGGTCGGCGAGCTGCTCGAGATGGTCGGCATCGACGCCGACCGCGCGCGATCGTACCCGCACGAGTTCTCCGGAGGGATGCGGCAGCGGGCCGCGATCGCGATGTCGCTGGCCGTGCAGCCCGAGCTGCTGATCATGGACGAGCCGACCACCGCGCTCGACGTGATCGTGCAGCAGGAGATCCTGCTCACCGTGCGGCGGCTGCAGCAGGAGCAGGGCTTCGGGATCCTGTTCATCACGCACGACCTGCCCCTGCTGCTGCGGCACGCCGACCGTGCGGTGGTGATGCGCGACGGGCTCGTGCTGGAGGAGGCGACCACCGAGCAGCTGCGCACCACCGGCGGCTCCGATCCGTACACCAGGCAGCTGCTCGCCGCCCTGCCGCGGCCGAGCGTCGCGAAGAGAACCGAAGGAGGCGGCGCATGAGCGAGCCCATGATCGTGCTGCGAGATGTCGGCAAGACGTATCACCGCGGCCGCCCGCCGGCGCTCGCCGGGGTCGACCTCGAGATCGCCGCGGGCACCATCGTCGCCGTCGTCGGCGAGTCGGGCAGCGGGAAGAGCACGCTCGGCAAGCTGCTGGTGGGCCTGGCCACGCCGTCGACCGGCGAGATCCTCGTCGACGGGAAGGCGCCCGAGCCGGTGAGCCGGCGCCGCAAGGGCCGTGAGCGCCCGGCGCAGATGGTGTTCCAGGATGTGTACGGGTCGCTGAACCCCTCGCAGACGATCGGGTTCCAGCTGAACGAGGTGCATCGCGCCGCGCATCCGCGCACCGCCCGCGGCGAGCGCACCGCGGCGATCACGGCTCTCGTGGAGCGGGTCGGCCTGCGGCCGGCATCCGATTATCTGAGTCGCCGGTCGGACGACCTCAGCGGTGGACAGCGGCAGCGCGTCGGGATCGCCCGTGCGCTCGCCACCGACCCGCGGGTGATCGTGGCCGACGAGCCGACATCGATGCTCGACGTGTCGGTGCGCCGCGAGATCCTCGACCTGCTCGCGGGGCTGCGCACCGACGGGGTGACGATCGTCTACATCACGCACGACCTGCTCAGCGCCGGGTACCTCGCCGACCGTGTGGTCGTGCTGCACCACGGAGAGATCGTCGAGGACGGCAGCCCGGACCAGGTGCTCGGCGATCCGCAGCATCCGTACACGCAGAAGCTGGCCGCGGCGTCGCCCGGCCTGCAGCTCGAACTCGCGAACGGCGCCGCGGCGGCGCAGACGGAAGAAGAGAATGACTGACATGACCACGCCCATCCGCGTCGGACTCTGCGCGCGCAAGCATCCGCTGGCCGGTGAGCTCGGCCCGCTCGGGCTGCTGCAGCGCTGCGCAGACGACGGTTACGACGGGGTGTTCTTCCGCACCATCCTCGACGTCACCACGACGCTCGACACGGGAGTCCTCCGCGACGTCCGGCAGAAGGCCGACGAGCTGGGTCTGTACCTCGAGATGGGCCTGGGCAAGATCAACCCGTTCAACATCTCCGAGGAGCGCGGGATCCGCGACATCGGCGAGGGCGACTACCTGCTCGGCATGACGCGGATGATCGAGGCGGCCGCCGAGATCAGATGCACCGACCTGTGGGCCGACACCGCGAATTACCAGGGGCACTCCTGGGGGCTGTTCGCGATCGACCGGTTCCGCACCGACGTCGAATGGGACGACCAGCTGCGCATGACCACGAAGTTCGTGCAGCGGCTGGTGCCGGTGCTCGACGCCCACGACGCGCACCTCGCGGTGGAGACGCACGAGGAGATCACCACCGACGAGCTGGCCCGCATGGGCGAGGAGGTCGGTGAGCGGTTCGGCGTGACCCTCGACCTGGCCAACGTCGTCGTACGCGGCGAGGACCCGGTCGCCGCCGCCCGGCGCATGGCGCCGTTCGTGCGGCAGACGCACATGCGCGACGTCGCGCTGTTCACCACCCCGCAGGGGCTGCGCAGGCAGATCCGCGCGGT
>JAITUD010000227.1 GCA_031286555.1 Microbacterium sp.
GGTGAGCAGGTTGTACAGCTCGACGGCCTCGCGCGGGAACGCGTTCGGGTAGCCGGCGAACCAGCCGACGGCGCCGTTGACCATGAGCTCGAAGAGCACGTCGTCGGCACCGGCGATGACGTCGATGTCGCAGAGCTCCTTGATCTCGTACACGCGGCGCACGTCTCCGGTGAACTCCTTGATCGCGACGACCTCGGGGATCTCGGCGAGCTTGGCGACCAGCGACGGCACCAGGTCGACCTTGGTGTCGAAGGGGTTGTTGTAGGCCATGATCGGCAGCCCGACCTTCGCGACCTCTTCGTAGTGCGCGATGACCTCGGTCTCGTTGGCGCGGTACACGATCGGCGGCAGCAGCAGCACGCCGTCGGCGCCGTCCTCACGGGCGTACTCGGCCCACTGGCGCGCCTGGTGACTGCCCACGCCGTGTGCGCCCGCGATCACGATGCCGCGGCCGTCGACGGCGTCCACGGCGACCTGGATGACCTTGCGGCGCTCCTCCTCGGTCAGCGAGGAGTACTCGCCCAGTGAGCCGTTCGGGCCGACGCCGCGGCATCCGTTCGACATCAGGAAGTCGACGTGCTCGCCGAACTTGTCGTAGTCGACGGCCAGGCCGGCCGGTGCCGACGAGTCCTCCTTGAACGCGAGAGTCGTGGCGACGACGACGCCGCCCAGGTCCATGCTCTTCTCGGTCATGCTGTTCTCTTTCTGTCGCGCCGCGATGCGGCGGTTCTGTCGGGGGTGTGTGGTCGACGCGCTCAGTCGCGCATCGATCGGCGGTTGGTCTCGGGCATCGTCATCACGACGAGCAGCGCCAGCACGGTCACGATCACGACGTACCAGGCGGGTGCGACGGTCGACCCGGTCGCGCTGATCAGCCAGGTGGCCAGCAGCGGCGCGGTGCCGCCGAAGATCGTGAACGCGAGGTTGTAGCTGATGGATGCTCCGGTGTAGCGCACCCGTGCAGGGAACAGCTCCACGAAGGCGGGGCCGGCCGGACCGAAGAACAGTCCGAGCGCGAGGCCGAGCAGGCCCTGGCTGACGATGGCGGCGCCGAGGGTTCCGACGCCGACGAGCAGGTAGGCGGGGACGGCGACGACGGCGCCGAAGAGCCCGGCGATCAGCAGCATCCGTCGGCGGCCGATCCGGTCGGAGACGAGCGCGGCGACCGGGACGGTGAAGAAGGTGATCAGGAGGGCGATGCTGTTCGAGATCAGCGCGGCGGAGGACTCCAGGCCGATCGTGACCGTCATGTAGGAGTAGAAGTAGCCGGTCAGCGAGTAGTAACCGAGGCTGGCGACGGCGGCGATGCTGAAGCAGACCAGCATGTTGCGCCACTGCTCGCGGAACACCGTGCGGATCGGCGCCTTCTCGACCTGACGGCTCTCGCGCATCTCCAGGAACGCGGGCGACTCGTCGACGCGGGTGCGGATGTAGAGGCCGACGATCGCGAGCGGGGCGCCGAGCAGGAACGGCACGCGCCAGCCCCAGGACTCGTAGGCCTCGGGCGCGAGCACGGTGGTCAGGCCGAGCACGAGCAGCGCCGCGATGACGGGCGGCAGGTTGGACCAGGTGTAGACCATGCCGACGTTGAATCCGCGGCGTGCGATCGGCGAGTGCTCGGCCACGAAGGAGTTCGAGCCGATCGTCTCGCCGGCGGCGGAGAGGCCCTGGACCATGCGGAGCACGACGAGCAGCACGGGGGCCGCGACGCCGATGGCCGCGTAGGTCGGGAGCAGGCCGATGAGCGTCGTCGAGACGCCCATCACCAGGATCACTGCGGCGAGCACGCGCTTGCGGCCGAAGCGGTCGCCGAGGTTGCCGAGCAGGAAGGCGCCGATGGGGCGGGCGATGAAGCCGACCGCGTAGATGCCGAACACGGCCATGAGGGCGGCCGCCGGGTCGGTCTGCGGGAAGAAGAGAGCGGCGATGATGGGCGCCGCATAGGCGTACACCGCGAAGTCGAACCATTCGACGAAGTGACCGATGGCCGAGGACGTCATGACCTTGCGGACACGGCGGGCCTCGGCTTCGCCCGGCGAGGCGATCTGGTCTTCGATCTCAGTGGTGGTGCTCATGCGGCTCCTTTGTCGCGTGTGAGGGATATGACACGTAACATATCACACACTACTGGGGTGGCCAAGGGACTGTCCTTCAGGTGCGGCGCGTCAGTTCTGGTCCGCCGGATGCCGCTGCGCGGCCAGCTCGCCGATGCGCACAGAGGAGAGCACCGGCCGTCGGTCGAACCCGGATGCGGCGCCGACGATGTCCTCGACGTTGCGGCCGCAGGTGCGGCCCTGGCAGGGCCCGAGGCCGGCACGGGTGGCGAGCCGCATGCCGCGACTCGACGCATCCGCGAACTCCGTGAGGGATGCCACGGTCGCGGCCTCGCAGCGGCACACGATCGTGTCGTCCTCGAGCCACGCGGTCCACCCGGGACGGATGCCATGGGTCTGCAGACGCTGCGCGAATGCGCGCATCCGGCGCCGGGCGGCCAGCGGAGCGCGGTAGCGCAGATCGGCGCCGGGCACCCCGGCGGCGGCGAGACCGGCGATCGCACCCTCGGCGAGCGCCGCGTCCGCTCCCCCGATCCCGGTGATCTCGCCTGCCGCGTGCACGCCCGGGATGCTGGTGAGCTGCTGTCCGTCGACCCGCACGAAGCGGTCGGAGGTGATCTCGCAGCCGAACTGGATCGCGGCCTCGAGTCGCGGGGTGAAGCCGTGTCCGAGGGCGACCGAGTCGCACTCGATGATGCGCTCCGTGCCGGCGATCGGACGCCAGTCCCGGTCGATGCGCGAGACCGTGACGGCCTCGACCGCCCTGGTGCCGTGGATGCGGGTGACCGCGCTGCCGAGTCGGTACGGCGTGCGGCTCCTGAGCAGCGATGCGGCGTAGGAGCCGAGCTCGCCGGCCTTGCCCGCTGCGGCGGTGAGCTCCCAGGGCCGCCGGCCCCAGCCCTTCACGAGCGTGCCAGTGGTGGCGGCCTCGACGACCTCGACGACGTCGACACCGAGCAGCGCGGCGCTCTGCGCGACCGGCAGCAGGAACGGGCCAGCTCCGGCGACCACCATCCGCGCGCCGAGCGCCACACCGTCGCGCTTCGCGACCGCCTGTACGGCGCCGGCCGAGGTCACTCCCGGCAGGGTCCAGCCCGGCACCGGGAGCACTCGGTCGTGAGCGCCGGTGGCGATCACCACGGCGTCCGCCTCGAGCGTCTCGCCGCGGCGCCCCGCGTCGTCGACCGGCCCGGTGAGGATGTG
>JAITUD010000232.1 GCA_031286555.1 Microbacterium sp.
GCGCCGGGTCAGGCGCTCTTGCGCTTGCGCGAGAGCACGACCGTGGGCGCGGCCCCCTCTTCGACGGCGGCCTTGGTCACGACGACCTTGGTGACGTCCTGTGCCGAGGGGATCTCGAACATGATCGGACCGAGCACGTCCTCGAGGATCGCCCGCAGCCCGCGCGCGCCGGTCTTGCGCAGCACGGCGAGGTCGGCGATCGAGGCAAGGGCGTCGTCGTCGAACTCGAGCTGCACGCCGTCGAGCTCGAACATGCGCTGGTACTGCTTGACCAGTGCGTTGCGCGGGCCGGTGAGGATGTCGATCAGGGCCTCCTGATCGAGCGGCGACACTGAGGTGACGACCGGCAGACGACCGATGAACTCGGGGATCAGACCGAACTTGTGCAGGTCCTCGGGAAGCACCTCGCTGAACAGGTCGAGGTCCTTGCCCTTGTCATGCAGCGGGGCGCCGAACCCGACGCCGTGCTTGCCGACGCGCGCCGAGATGATGTCCTCCAGCCCGGCGAAGGCACCGGCCACGATGAACAGCACGTTGGTCGTGTCGATCTGCAGGAACTCCTGGTGCGGATGCTTGCGACCGCCCTGCGGCGGCACCGAGGCGACCGTGCCCTCGAGGATCTTCAGCAGCGCCTGCTGCACGCCCTCGCCCGAGACGTCGCGGGTGATGGAGGGGTTCTCCGCCTTGCGGGCGATCTTGTCGATCTCGTCGATGTAGATGATGCCGGTCTCGGCGCGCTTCGTGTCGTAATCGGCGGCCTGCAGCAGCTTCAGCAGGATGTTCTCGACATCCTCGCCGACGTAGCCCGCCTCGGTGAGCGCCGTGGCGTCGGCGACGGCGAACGGGACGTTCAGTCGCTTGGCCAGCGTCTGCGCGAGGTAGGTCTTGCCACAGCCGGTCGGGCCGAGCATGAGGATGTTGCTCTTGGCGACCTCGACCTCTTCGGCCTTCTGCTCCGCGGGCTGCAGGGTGCTGCGGGCTCGAACGCGCTTGTAGTGGTTGTAGACGGCGACCGCGAGCGAGCGCTTCGCGGCATCCTGTCCGACCACGTACTCCTCGAGGAAGGAGAAGATCTCGCGCGGCTTGGGAAGGTCGAAGTCGGCGACCGCTCCCCCGGCGGACTCCGCCATCCGCTCCTCGATGATCTCGTTGCACAGCTCGACGCATTCATCGCAGATGTACACGCCGGGGCCGGCGATCAGCTGCTGGACCTGCTTCTGACTCTTTCCGCAGAACGAGCACTTGAACAGGTCGGCGCTCTCACCGATACGAGCCATGCGCTTCCTCCTCGAGGCGTTTCAGTCGGGGGGCTCCCGAAAGCCACAGCACGAGCCTAACCGCCGCCGACGACACCGGGCCGCATTGGAACGACCCGGTGTCGTCATCGGATACGACGAGAAGAGGCGGCCGCGCGGCTGGGGTGCGCGCGACCGCCCCATCTCGGGCTCTCCGGCTCAGCCGGCGCGCTCCGTGCGACGCTGCGTGCGCGTCTGCGAGGCGCCGGCCCGCGCCGCGCGGATGAGGTCAGCCGCCTTCTCGCCGATCACGATCGACGGGGCGTTCGTGTGCCCGCGGATGATCGACGGCATGATCGATGCGTCCGCGACGCGCAGGCCCTGCACGCCGCGCACGCGCAGCTCCTCGTCGACGACGGAGGCCGCATCCGATCCCATCCGTGCCGTGCCCACCGGGTGGTAGAGGGTCTGGGAGTGCCGCTCGAGAGCGAGCGCGTCGCGCTCGGTGCGCTCCATCCTCTCGGCACCGGCCGGCTGGATGAAAGCGCCCGTCGTCCTGCTCTTCAGCGCGGGCGCCGCAAGGATCTCCTCGCACATCGAGAGGCCCGACATGATCGCGGCACGATCCCTGCCCGCGGGGTCGGTGAGGTAGCGCGGGTCGATCAGCGGCTTCGCGAACGGATCCGCACTGGCCAGAGTGATCTCACCGTGGCTCTCCGGCCGCACCAGGATGACGCCGACCGTCACGGCGTGCCCCTCGGCCGCGACCAGCCCCTCGCCGATGAACCCGACCGGCGCGAAGATCAGCTCCAGGTCGGGTGCCGCCATCCCCTCCTGCGACGGCACGAAGCCGTAGGCCTCGCCGACGTTCGAGGTGAGCATGCCGCGGTGCCGCACCAGGTAGTTCACGAGCTGCCCCGGTTTCTCCGCCGTGTACAGCGTGTCCTCCTTCGCACCTACCGCGAGACCGGTGAGCAGGTGGTCGCGCAGGTTCTTGCCGACCTCGGGGCTGTGCGCGACGACCGGGATGCCGTGCTTCACGAGCTGTTCGCGGTCGCCGATGCCGGAGAGCATGAGCAGTTGGGGCGTGTTGATCGCGCCGCCGGAGAGGACGACCTCGCGCGCGGCCTTCGCGCGGATCGTGAGCTCGCCCTGCCGATAGTCCACGCCCACTGCGCGCGTGCCCTCGAACACCACCCTCGTGGCGTGCGCGCCGGTCGCGATCACCAGGTTCGGCCGCTTGCGCGCCTCCTTCAGATAGCCGTTCACGGTGCTGAATCGTGAACCCTTGTGCTGGCTGACCAGAGTGCGGCTCATGCCGCGCTGATCGCGGCCGTTCGCCGGCACCCGCGGGATGCCGGTCTGCCCTGCCGCCGCGATGAAGGCCTCGGTGTGCGGACGAGGGCTGCGCTGCTCCTCGATGCGTATCGCCCCACCGCGGCCGGTCTCGGTCTCGTTGTCGCGCGCGATCGCGGAGTCGACGTTCTCGACCCGCTCGAAGTAGCGCCGCAGACCGTTCCACGACCATCCGTCGCCGGCGGCCTCGCCCCATTCGTCGTAGTCCTCGGGAAAGCCGCGGACCCACATCATCGCGTTCATCGACGACGAGCCGCCGAGCACCTTGCCCCTGGGCCAGAACACTCGCCGCCCGCCCAGGGTCGGCTGCGGCTCGGTCTCGTAATTCCAGTCGACATCCGACTTGAACAGCTTCGAGAACGCGGCCGGGATGTGCACCTCGGTCTTCTTGTCCTCCGGTCCTGCCTCCAGCAGCAGCACGCGCGTGTTCGGGTCCTCGCTGAGCCGGGCGGCCACAGCAGCCCCGGCCGAACCCGCGCCGACGACGACGTAGTCGTAGGTGGTCTCGTTCATGGGTGTCATTCCTCGTGTCAGGTTGTCAGAGAGGGTCAGGCGCGGAAGGCCGCGGCGAACACGGCGGGCATGCCGCCCCAGCTCGGGTGGGCGGCGAAGCCGGCGAGCCGGCGGCCGGTGAGCGCCGCACTGCGGGCCGTCACGAACCACGGCGGCGTCGGGAAAAGCGCGAACTCGCCGTGCATGACGGAACGAGGGAACGGCCGGAACGGCCCGGTCACCACCGTGCGCTCGGTGCCCTCCAGCAGCAGCGCGTTGTGCACGACGCCACGGCCGGACTGGATGTCGTCCAGCGTGTGTCCGGGGAAGGCGCCCCAGGTGGCAGCGGCAGTGAGGAAGCCCACGCCGGTCCAGGCGTTGACGGCGACGGTGCCGTAGCGCAGGTCGGCGATCAGGGCGTCGAAGCGCTCTCCCATCGGATTGCGCGAGCGCGGGTCGATGAGCACGTTCGCCCCGAGGGTGCCGGTGAGTCTCTCATTGGCGTATGCGACGGCATCTTCGAGGAACCGCGCGCCGCCGCCGTGCAGCTGCACGACCCCGAGCACCGGCGAGAAGTACTCGGTGTTCTCCAGCGCAGCGGCATCCGCGGCATCCGTCTCCACCAGCACCCGGCATCCGCCCTCGCCCAGCCGCTCGGCCCCAGGGTACGAGGCGAGCGCGCCGGCGAGCCGTTCGTCACTGCCGGGGTACCACGCAGGGCGCGCCGGCGCGCGGTCGAACGCGGAGCGCAGCGCGGCGAGGAACTCATTCTTCTGCGCCCAGTCCGCGCTGATGATGACGACCTGCCCGGCGATGCAGTTGTATCCGCCGTTGTGCAGCCGCATCGTGGCGATGTGAGCGGCCTGGTACTCGAGGTCCTTCTTCGACCACTGCCCGGGGACCACGATCACGGGCGCAACGCCCCCGAGCTCACTGGTGATCGGCTTGTCCAGTTGCGGCGCGCCTGCGGCCTTGCGCGCGCGGCCTTCCTCGCCCGGTCCGTAGACGATCACGTCATGGGTGATGGCGCTGCCGGTGATGTGGATGTGCGCGATGTCGGGATGCGCGGTGAGGTAGGCGCCGGCTGCCGCGCCGCCCTGCACGATCTGCAGCACGCCCAGGTCGATCATCGGCGCGAAGGCGGTGCGGTAGACCTCCTCCAGCTCACGCATCACGGGGTTGAGCTTGAGCAGCACGACCCGGTTGTTCGCGACGAGTTCGTAGTGAGCGTCAAGGGGTGCGATCGAGGTGATGTTGCCGGCGCCGAGCACCAGCCCGATGCCGTTCGTGCGCTCAGGACGCTTCGCCGCGAGGCCTGCGGATGCTCTGACGCGCTCGGCCGTGACACCCGGCTCCATCCAGACCTCCGCATGGAAGCCGTGCATCAGCAGCGCCTCATAGGAGTTGTGCGGCAGCACGGGCACCGTGACCCGCCCGCCCGGCGCAGAGCCGAGACGGACGTCTCCGGCGGGACTCTTCCCAGCCGCCAGCGCGTTCAGCGACGCGGCCAGCACACCGAGCCCGGTGAGCACCGGGTACGGGCCCGAGATCCACTCCTCGCCGACCAGCGGCGAATGGGCGGGCAGGCGCTTGATGCGCGCGGCGGTCGTCGCCCACTCCTCGGATGCTGCGGCGACGCCGGCGTGCACCCGCATCAGCAGAGCGGCGCGATCCGCGAGCGGCATGCCGGCCCAGGTCTGCTCGCCGGCTCGAAGTATGGCGATCGCCTCGTCGAGGACGGCGCGCTCCCTGCGGTCCAACTGCGCGTGGTTCGCAGCGGCCGATGGGGACTCGGGTGTGACGGTGCTCATGGATCTCCTTTGATCGTGAATCCAGTCTCAGCCGCGCTGAGACCGAGTGCAATGTGCGCGCGCCCCGACCTGCCACTCGCGCATTGTGCTCCAGCACAAGGCGCAGCGTCGACGACGAGGTAGCCTGTCCCCATGACGAACGCCGCTGTTCTCGCCTTTCCCGGAGCATCCGCTCTCTTCGCCGGCCTCATGGGCTCCGCCGACGAGATCACAGACCGCATCCTCGAGCAGATCCTCGCGGAGGAGGACGCCTACGTCGGCGCGCAGATCTCCGCAGAGCTGCTGCGTCATCTGGTCGCGATCAACGTCGACGCCCTGCTGCAGGCGATGTCCGGCGGCGAGGAGACGCTGGATGCCGCGCGCGAGGCGGGCCGCGAGAAGGCGGAGCATGCGGTGCCGCTCGAAGGTCTGCTGCACGCGTACCGGATCGCGGGGATCACACTCTGGGAACTGGTCGTCGATCTGTCGGTGTCAACCGATCGCACGGAGCTGCTGCTGCGAGCCTCTTCGGATGTCTGGGGCATCATCGACCGGTTCTCGAACGCCGCCGCAGACGCCTACCGCGACGTCGTGGATGCCCGTGACCGCCGTGATGAGAACCGCCGAGGGGTGCTGATGCTGACGCTGCTCGATGAGCACACGCCGGCCCGGGACGCCGGTGCGGCGCTGCACGCCCTCGGCCTGCCTGCGGGCGCGAGATACACCGTGGTGGCGGCCGAGCGGACGCACAGCGGTGCGGACCCGCTGCCCGGCGTCGAGCAGCGGCTGCGCCAGTGCGGGATCACCTCCGCCTGGACGGTGTGGAGCACCGAGCACGTCGGCGTGATCGCGCTCGCCGCAGATCAGGATGCTTCGGATGTCGAGCGCGTCGTCGCCGCCGTCGCGGCGTCACGGGCCGGGATCAGTCGTGGGTTCGCCGAGATCGGCGCCGGCGCGCGGGCTCTCGAACAGGCCAGGGGCGCGCGCGCCGGGCTGCCGCGACGGTCGACCGGGGGGCCCACCAATGCAACCGCGCCCCCCGACGCGCTGCTGACCACCGGACACGC
>JAITUD010000250.1 GCA_031286555.1 Microbacterium sp.
CCTGGAAGGCCCAGCGACGCAGGTGCACGACCTGGCCGGGCACGCTGAACAGCTCGATGAAGCCGAGGCCGCGGACCCAGAAGTCCGTCGAGGCGGCGAGGTCGCGCGTGCGGACCGTGGCGAACATCGGCATCGCATAGATTCCGCGGAACGGTTCGGGCGCGACGGCGTCGGGGCCGACGACCGACAGTGGACTGATCTCGAAGGCGTTGAAGTAATCGCTCATGCGCACCAGCGTGATGCCTCACGTCACGTGAGGGTCAAGCGCGCGGCACGGGACCGGCGGACATTCCTCCGAGGTGTCAGGGGTCAGGCGGCCTCGAGCGCTCCGATGCGGGCCTCGAGAGCGGTGCCCACGGCGGTGATCTCGTCGGCGTAGCGGGCGACGACGGCGTCGGGGTCGCCGAGGTGCCAGTCGGCGGTGTAGTCCTCGCGCTGGATCACGAGCTGCGGCTGCTCGTCGGTGAGATCCATGCGGATGAACTCGAGCACCTCACGCAGCTGCTTGGCGGCCTTCGGGCCGCCGTGCCCGCCGTAGCTGATGATCGCGGACGGGCGGTCCTGCCACTCGGCGAAGATGTAGTCGATGGCGTTCTTCAGCGCGGCCGGGTAGCCGGCGTTGTACTGCGGAGTCAGGAAGATCACGGCGTCGGATGCCCGGATCTCGGCGGCCCAGGCGAGCGTGTGCGGGTTCGCGTACTGGTTCATGCCCGCCATGAGCGGCTCGTCGAGCATCGGCAGGTCGATCTCGCGCAGGTCGAGGATGCGCACGTCGGCCGAGGTCGATTCGGTGAGCGCCTCCGCGATGGAGTCTGCGAGCTGACGTCCGATGCGGACCGGGCGGGCGCTGCCCACGATGATGCTGATCCGGGGCTGGGTTTCCGACATGAGGGACCTTTCTGGTTGGTGATTGATGTGTCAACCCGATGAGCGCCGCCAGTATTCCGCGACTTCCGCGATGCCCCGAGACTCATCGTTGACGAGGTGCGATGGGAGCGCTAACATCACAGAACGACTGAATCTGATTGTTGCAATTCAGAAAACGTCAGATTCATGCACAACGGAGTGACCGACTCGGTCTGGGGACGTGGCTGGAACGCTCTCGGAACAGTTCAAGGAGCCGGAACACATGAAGCACACCGTGAGAGGTGGGGGTCTGCTCGTCGGAGCGGCCGTCGTCGTCGGACTCTGCGTCGCGCCAGGCGCTGCGCAGGCGGAGGAAGCCGACGTGCACTACGTCGACGCCGCCGCGGGGAGTGACAGCAACAGCGGCACGTCGCCGGGCGAGGCCTGGGCAACACTCGACCGGGTCAATCAGGAGACCTTCGCGCCCGGCGATGAGATCCTGTTCCGTTCCGGAGAGACGTGGACAGGGGCGCTGTCGCCCAAGGGATCCGGAGCAGCGGGCTCGCCGATCGTCGTCGGCAGCTACGGCACGGGCGAGAAGCCGCTCATCCAGGGCGAGGGGCGCGTCGAGAGCGTCGTGCATCTGTACAACCAGGAGTACTGGGACATCGGCGGCCTCGAGATCACCAATCACGGTGCCGCGCCGGCGACGGCGCCCCGCCGGGGCGTCCACGTCGAGGGCGAGGATGTCGGCGTCGGAGCGCAGACGGATCTCGCGAAGGTCTCGACGCTGTCCGGCATCCGTCTGCACGACCTGTACATCCACGACGTGAACGGCGAGGACACGAAGGACGGCGGCGGCAGCGCCGGCATCCAGGTCAGCGTGAAGATCGCCGGTCTGGACGGCCAGAACCATCCGGCACCGGATGCTGCGCATCAGCGCACCCGCTTCGACCAGGTCACCATCGAGGACAACGTCATCGAGGATGTCTCGCGCTCGGGGATCATCACCTGGAGCGACTGGAAGAACCGCCCGGAGCTCGGCGACGGCATCGGGTACGGCGAGAGCGCGCTCACCCCGTTCACCCCGTTCACGAACGTCGTGATCCGCGGCAATGAGCTCGCGCACATCGGCGGCGACGGCATCGTGCCGCACATGACCAAGGACGCCCTCGTCGAGCGCAACACCCTCGTCGGGTTCAACGAGACCTCGACCGGCTACAACGTCGGCATGTGGACCTGGGACGGCGACGGCACGCTCTACCAGCGCAACGAGGTCTCCGGCGGGCACTCCACGCGCGACGGCAACGCCTTCGACTTCGACCACGCCTCGCGGGGCATCGTCTACCAGTACAACTTCAGCCACGACAACGACGGCGGCGCGCTGCTGCTCTGCGCCGACGGTCGGGCGGGAGGCGTCTACGACGGGACCTTCCGGTACAACGTCAGCCAGAACGACCGGTACAAGCTGTTCACGATCTGCGGCGGGGCCAACCTCTACAACATGAAGATCCACAACAACGTCTTCTCCGTCGCGCCCGGGATGAGCACAGGCATCCTCGACGCGCAGGGCGGACGCAACGACGTGACGCTGAGCAACAACATCTTCTACAACCTCGGCACCGGCGGGTACACCGCGAAGCCGGGCTGGACGTACGACAGCAACGTCTACTACGGCCCCGACGCGCCCTCGTCGTCGGTCATCCCGGATGCCCGCGCCCTGACGTCCGACCCGATGCTCGTCGCGCCGGGAACGGCGACCGGCGTCGATGACCTCGACGGCTACCGGCTGCTGAAGCGGTCGCCCGCCCTGCGCAGCGGAGCGAAGATCAGCGGCGGCGAGCGCGACCCGTGGGGTGTGGTGATGCCCGGCGGCATGCCGAACCGCGGCATGTACGCCGGCTCGGGTGAGGCCGCCCGCGGCTGAGCCGCGAGATGACTTCCTCCTGCCGGGTGACGCCACAAGACTCCCCGGCAGGAGGATGCCAGTCCTCAGACCCCCGCGGGCTCCAGCTTCGCCAGCCGCAGCCAGGTCTCCACCACCGTGTCGGGGTTCAGCGACACCGACTCGATGCCCTGCCCGACCAGCCACTCCGCGAGCTCGGGATGGTCGCTCGGGCCCTGACCGCAGATGCCGACGTACTTGCCGTGCCTGCGGCACGCCTCGATCGCCATCGACAGCAGCTTGAGCACGGCCGGGTCGCGCTCGTCGAAGGTGTCGGCGACCAGGGCGCTGTCACGGTCGAGGCCCAGGGTCAGCTGGGTCATGTCGTTCGAGCCGATCGAGAAGCCGTCGAAGTGCTCGAGGTACTCGTCGGCGAGCAGCGCGTTGGTCGGCACCTCGCACATCATCACGACCTTCAGGCCGTTCTCACCGCGACGCAACCCGTTCTGGGCGAGCAGCTCGACGACGGCCTGGCCCTCGGCGACGGTGCGCACGAACGGCACCATCACCTGCACGTTGGTGAGACCCATCTCGTCACGGACGAACCTCAGCGCCTCGCACTCCATCTCGAAGCACTCGCGGAAGTCGGGCGTGACGTACCGCGACGCACCGCGGTAGCCGATCATCGGGTTCTCCTCGTGCGGCTCGTAGCGCTCGCCGCCGAGCAGGTTGGCGTACTCGTTCGACTTGAAGTCGCTCATCCGCACGATCAC
>JAITUD010000294.1 GCA_031286555.1 Microbacterium sp.
GCGTACATCACGATGACGTCGTCGGCGGTGCGCGCCACCACGCCCATGTCGTGGGTGATCATGATCACGGCGGCGCCGGTCTCGTCCTGCGCCTTCTCGATGAGGTCGAGGATCTGCGCCTGGATCGTCACGTCGAGCGCCGTGGTGGGCTCGTCGCAGATGATCAGCTTCGGATTGTTCGCCATCGCGATCGCGATCACGATGCGCTGACGCATGCCGCCCGAGAACTCGTGCGGGAACGCCTTCATGCGCTTCTCGGGGCTCGAGATGCCGACCAGCGTCATCAGCTCGATCGCGCGCTTCTCGGCGTCCTCGCGGGACAGGCTGCGGTGCACCGTGAGCGCCTCGATCAGCTGGTCTCCGATCGTGAACACCGGGGTCAGCGAGGTCAGCGGGTCCTGGAAGACCATGGCCATGCCGTTGCCGCGGATGACCGACATCTGCTTGTCGGACTTGCCGAGGAGCTCCTGTCCGTCGAACACGATCGATCCGGTGACCTTCGCGTTGTCGTCGAGCAGGCCCATGATCGCGAGCGACGTGACCGACTTGCCGGAACCGGACTCACCCACGATGCCGAGCGTCTTGCCGGCCTCGAGGTCGAACGAGACACCGCGCACGGCGTCGACGCGGCCCGCCTCCGAGGCGAAGCTGACCTTGAGGTCGCGGACGGACAGGACGGTGCTGGATGCTGGAGTGCTCATGCGCGGCCTCCCGCCGCCGAGGTGGGATCGAGGGCGTCGCGCAGGCCGTCGGCGATGAGTGCCATCGACACGGTGAGCAGCGTCAGCGCGAGGGCCGGGAAGTAGAACAGCCAGGGAGCGCTGGTGATGGTGCCGCTGCCCTCGCCGATCAGCGAGCCCAGCGAGACATCGGGGATCTTCACTCCGAAGCCGATGAACGACAGGCCGGTCTCGGTCGTCACCGCGGTCACGATGCCGAGGGTGAAGTTGATGACGAGCAGCGACCCGATGTTCGGGATGAGGTGGCGCACGACGGTGCGCATGCCGCGCACGCCCATGTAGCGTGCCGCCTGCACGTACTCCCGCTCACGGAGCGAGAGCGCCATCGTCCAGATGATGCGCGCGGGGAAGAACCAGCCGACGAAGATCATCACCAGCGAGATCACTCGCCAGTCACCGCCGGCGTCGTTCGAGACGATCGACAGCAGCAGGAAGGTCGGGACGACCATCATGAAGTGGATGACCAGCAGCAGGATGCGCTCGGTCTTGCCGCCGAAGTAGGCGGCGGCCGTTCCCGCGAGCGCGGAGAGGATGGTCGTTCCGATCGACACCGTGAGCGCGATCATCAGCGAGCGCTGCAGGCCGACCGCGGTCTGCGTGTAGGTGTCGTTGCCCGAGGCGTTGGTGCCGAACCAGTGGTCCGCAGACGGACCGGTGCTGAGGTTCAGAAAGTCCATGTCCGTCGAGGACCAGGGCGAGAACAGCGGGCCGAGGATCGCGAACAGCACGAGCACGATGAAGACGATGATGCCGCCGACGGCCGGCTTGTTGCGCATGAAGCGGCGGGTGTACAGCGACCACTTCGACAGCGACTTGCTCGCGGTGCGCTCGGCGGTGGTGTCCGGTCCGACCGGCGGCTGGACGGCCGGGTCGATCATTTCAGTGCTCATCAGCTCACCCTCACTCGCGGGTCGAGAACGACGACGGCGATATCGGCGAGCATGGCGCCGATCGCGGTCAGGACGGCGCCGAAGGCCGCCACGGCCACAACTCCGTTGATGTCGTTGTTGTTGATCGTCTCGAGGAAGTAGCGCCCCATGCCCTGCCAGGCGAAGATCGTCTCGGTCAGGATGGCGCCGGTGAAGATCGTCGGGATGGTGAACGCGACCTGCGTGGCGACCGGGATCAGCGAGGTCCGCAGCGCGTGCTTGCGGATCGCCTGCTCCTTGGTGAGGCCCTTGGCACGAGCCGTGCGGACGTAGTCGGCCTTGATGTTGTCCAGCAGCAGGGAGCGCTGCAGGAAGTGGTACTGGGCATAGCCGACGATGACCAGGGCGATGGTCGGCAGGGTCACGTGCTGCAGCGCATCGACGATCGTCGGGAAGAACCCGGTCACCCCCGGACTCGACGACCCGGTGACGTAGAACACCGTGGTTCCGACCCAGTCGTTGAAGTTGATCGCGAGCAGCACGACGGCCAGGCCCGCCACGATGATGTTGACGTTCATCGTGAGGATCGAGGTGGCCTGGCCGATCCGGTCACCCAGCTTGTACTGGCGGGATGCCGTGTACACACCGAGCCAGATGCCGAGCGCAGCGGCGATGATGGTGGCGCCGAGCACGAGCTCCGCGCTGACCCACATCCGGTAGGCGACCTGCTCGTTGACCGACTGCCCCGTCGGGCTGACACCCCAGTTCCAGTGGAACAGGATGTCGGTGAACCAGGTCCACCAGCGCTGCACGAGGGGTACGGTGTCGCTGAGGTTGCGCGGGATGAGCTGGTTGTCGATCTGCTCGGGAGTGAGCGGGGGCCGACGTCCGACGTAGTTGCTGCGGGGGTCCAGGAAGCCCCACGCCAGGAAGTACGTGACATTGGCCGCGACCGCGATCATGAGCAGCCAGCCAAGGGCCCGGCGCACGAGATACTTGATCAAGGTTGGTGATTCTTTCTCTTTACAGGCGCGCACGGGATCGCCGACGCTGCGCTG
>JAITUD010000338.1 GCA_031286555.1 Microbacterium sp.
GAGATCGAATCCTCGGGGCCTCTGGACGCCGTCGACCGCACCCTGCTGTCGGAGCTCAGCCGCAACGGCCGCATCTCGAACACCGAGCTCGCCGCGAGAGCCGGGATCGCCGAGTCGACCTGCCTGAAACGCGTGCGCGCGCTGCAGGCACGTGGTGTGATCGTGGGCTTCCACGCGGAGATCTCGCCGTCCGCGATGGGGCTGCACCTCGAGGCGCTGATCACCATCCGGCTGCACGCGCACGCGCGCGGCGATCTGCGCCGGTTCCAGGCCTATCTCGAGGATCTGCCCGCGACCCAGCGGGTGTACTTCCTCGCCGGCGATCGCGACTTCATGGTGCACGTCGCGGTGGCGGATGCCCCGGCGCTGCGCGAGCTGGTCTCGGACACCCTCAGCCTGCAGCCCGAGGTGGCGTCGACGTCGACGTCCCTGATCTTCGCGCAGGCAGCGGGCAAGCGCGGGCTGTAGAAGCGCTCAGTCCGCGACGCGGACCTCGTATCCCAGCGCCTCCAGGTCGACACGGGCGGACTCGGGCACTCCGGAGTCCGTGATGATCATGTCGAACAGCTCCGAGTCGCCGACGGCGGCGAACGTCTCGACGCCGATCTTCGAAGAGTCGGCGACGATCGCGGCGCGGCGCGAGCGCTCCGCCATGATGCGGTTCACGTCGGCCTCGGCCTCGTCGTGCGTGGTGGCGACACCGGCCGGCGACAGGCCGTTGATGCCGATGAACGAGATGTCCAGCCAGAGCCCCTCGAGCAGCTGCTCGACGAACGGACCGACCAGCTCGTAGCTGCGCGAGCGGATCACGCCGCCCGTGACGACGACCTTGATCTCGGGGCGCATCGCGAGCTGTGCGCCGATGTTGACCGCGTTCGTCACCACCGTGAGTCCGTGGTCGGCGAGGTCGTCCCGTGAGGCGAGCGCCGCGGCGATCGCCGTGGTCGTCGTTCCGCCCGACAGGCCGACGACCGATCCCGGGGCGACAAGAGCGGATGCCGCGGCGGCGATCCGCTCCTTCTCGTCGGTGCGCAGGTGGCTCTTGTACCGGATCGGCAGCTCGTAGGCCACGGACTGCGCGACCGCGCCACCGTGCGTGCGGGTGAGCAGCCGCCGCTCGGCGAGGCTGTCCAGATCGCGGCGGGTGGTCGCGGCGGACGCCCCGAACCGCTCCACGAGGTCTTCGACGCTGACCTCGCCCTGCTCGCCGAGCAGCTCGAGGATCGCGTTCAGACGGGATGCGCGGTTCATGCGGTCTCCTCGGCATCGGGTTCCAGGGCGAACAGGCGCAGCATCCGGGCCGCTTCTGCAGCCACGGCATCCCGCGCCGGCGAGATGTACTTGCGCGAGTCTACGAGTCTCTCGTCGGCGGCGAGCCGTTCGCGCACGGCACGGGTGAAGAACCCGTTCAGGTGCGTGGACACGTTGATCTTCGTCATGCCCGCGCGGATCGCGTCGGTGATCACGCCGTCGGCGACGCCGGACGACCCGTGCAGCACCAGCGGCACGTCGGTCGCATCGCGGCCGCATCCGCGCAGGGCCTCGCGCAGGCGCAGGATGAGGTCGATGTCGAGCGATGCCGAGCGGTCGAGCATCGCGTGCGACGATCCGACCGCGACGGCGAGCGCGTCGACACCCGTCTCGGCGACGAACGCGCGGGCCTCGTCGGGGTCGGTGCGCACGCCGGGGGCGTGCGCGCCGTCCTTGCCGCCGACCTCGCCCAGCTCGCCCTCGACGTACACGCCGGCAGCGTGCGCGCGGTCCGTGACGGCGGCGGTCAGCTCGACGTTCTCGGCGTACTCGAGCTTGCCGCCGTCGAACATCACCGAGCCGAAGCCGAGGTCGATCGCCTCGTGCACGAGCTCGGGCCGCTCGGCGTGGTCGAGATGCACGGCGACCGGCGTCTCGGCGCGGCGGGCGATCGCGAGCGTCGCCAGTGCGATCGGCTCGAGGCCGCCGTGGTAGTCGGCGCAGTTCTGCGAGATCTGCAGGATCACCGGAAGCCCGGCACGAGCGGATGCCTCGACGAGCGCCTCGGCCGTCTCGAGGTGGATCACGTTGAAGGCCCCGATGCCGTTGCCGTTCCAGGCGGCATCCGTCACGAGGTCGCGGGCGGAGACGAGGGTCATGCGGTGTCCGTTCGTTCGATGATCACGGCGGCCTCGAGTTCGGGCCAGGAGGGGTGGATGTCGCCGGCCAGCGGCATGAGCACGGCCGCGGCAGACCAGGCGGTCGCGCGACGCAGGATCGCCTCCGGATCGCGGACGCCGGATGCCAGCAGGACGGCGGCCGCGGAGACGGCGGCGTCGCCGGCGCCGGTCGGGTTGCCGGCGAGAGCTTCGGGGAGGCGGGCGGAGAGGGTGTCGGAGTCCGAGACCGCGAGCATCCCCTCAGCACCTCGGGAGAGCAGGATCAGCGAGGCCCCGCGGCGGAGCAGTTCGCGGGCGCCGTCGATCGGGTCGAGGATGCCGGTGGCCTCGGCCAGCTCCGCCGCGTTCGGCTTGAGCACGTCGGCACCGGCATCCGCAGCGCGCAGCAGGGCCGGACCGGACGTGTCGGCGATCACGGTCGCGCCGGCAGCGCGGCCGAGGGCGATCAGCGACGGGAGGAGGTCTTCGGGGGTGCCAGGGGGGACGCTGCCGGAGATGACCAGGACGGGGCGTCCTTCGTCTCGCTGCGCTCGCTCAGGAGCCGGTTCGTCTCGCTGCGCTCGCTCAGGAGCCGGGGAGGCCAGCGCCTCCGCTACCGCGTCTCGAAGGGCATCCCACTCGGCATCGGTCGGGGCGATGCCGCGCTCGTTCACGATCG
>JAITUD010000395.1 GCA_031286555.1 Microbacterium sp.
AGGGACAGACGCCGTACGGCGCGTTCGTCGAAGCCCTGGACGGCTGGCTGTCCGGCCGACCTGCGGCCGATCGGGCTCGGGTCGGCAGCGAGTACCCCGAACTCGCCGGCATCCTGCCGAGTCTGGGGAACACGCTGCCCGAACTGCAGCGCAGCCCGGAGGACGAGCGTCGCCGACTGTTCCAGGCGGTGTCCGCTGTGCTCGACGATCTCGCCGCCGCCGCGCCTGTGCTGCTGGTGCTGGACGACCTGCATGACGGCGATCTCGGCACCGTGCAGTTGCTCAGCGGCCTCGCGCGCCGCCGCGCGCCGGCAACCAGATGGCACGCCATCGTGACGCTCCGCGACGATGAGATCGGGCCGGATGATCCGCGTCGCGCAGTGCTGGATGCGCTCCTCGTCGACGGAGTCGCCGAGATGCTCGAGCTGCCGCGCCTCAGCCGCGACGACTGTCTCGCCCTGGCGGCGGACGTCTCCGGCACAGAGGTCCCAGAGCGCGTGTGGGAGCTCTCGCTCGGCCATCCGCTGTTCGCCGCCGAACTCGCCCGCGGCATCGAACAGGGCGGCGCCGCCTCTTCCTCCGGCATCCATCAGCTCGTCGCCGCGCGGCTGGCGCGGCTGCCCGCCCCAGCTCGCCGTGTCGCGGAGGTGGTCGCGACAGCAGGCGGGGAAGCCGCGGTCGCCGAGGTCGTGGATGTCGCGACTCAGGCACTGCACCCACCCCTTTCGGCAGGAGAGACTGCTGATGCGGTCGACCAAGCCGTCCAGGCCGCGGTGCTGGTCGAGCGGGACGTGGTCATCGACGGCCGACCCGTGCCCGGGCTGGTGTTCCAGCATCCCCTGGTCCGTCTGACGACCTACGACGAACTGTCGGCGGTGCGCCGGCAGGTGCTGCACAGCGCCTATGCGGATGTCGTGCTGCGGCGACGCCCGCACGCCGTGGACGCCCTGGCCACTCATCTCGTGCGAGCGGACGACCCGCGTGCGACCACCTACCTGCGGCAGGCCGCCGACCGTGCGGCGAGCCTGAGTGCCAACGACACCGCCGATCTCTACTACACCGAGCTGATCAACAGGCTCGACGCGGTCAGTGCCGAAGCGGCCTGGGTGCGCCTCGATCGCAGCGTCGTACTGCAGCGCACCGGCCGCTTCGACGAGGCGAGCAGGGTGCTCACCGATGCGCTGGGAGAGCTGCGGCGACGGGGCGACGAAGACGGCGTCGTGCTCGCCGTCGCTCGCCTCGCCGAGGTGTGCATCAGCACCGGTGCTCCGTATGACGCTCTCCAGCTGCTGGACGCGGACCCCGTGCGAGAGCGCATCGGCCCGCTCGCGGCCGCCACGCACCATCTGGCCCGCACCCGCGGACTCCTCGTCACGGGCAGCTATGCAGCGGCGGTGGAGTTCGCGCGTCACGCCGAGAGCGTGGCAGCTCAGGTGCCCGAGAACAGCCGCCGTGGCCTGCTCGCCCGCTCTCTGCAATACCAGGCGGTGTCGCTCGCCCTCGACGGCCGATTCGCCGAGGCCGGCCCCGTCGCGGAGCAGGCGCTCCCTCACGCGGAGGCGTACGGCGACCCGCAGATCCTCGCCTCGGTGCTGTCGGAGGGACGGGAGCAGGCGCGCCGCAGCGGCCGCCTGCACGACGCCCTTGTGATGGGGCGCAGCGCGCTGGACCTGGTCGCACGCTCCGGTGAGCGCTTGTCGCAGGCGTTCGAGCAGGCGAACCTCGCTGAGCTGCACCTTCTCGTCGAGGAGGTGGACCTCGCGGCCGAGCTTGCCGAAGCCGCTGTCGCCGCGCCCGCCGATCAGGCCGGGCTCTCCACTGCCTACGCCTACGTCGCGCTCGCTCTGGTGCAGATGCACCGCCAGGAGGACCCGTCAACCGCGCTGAACGCCGCACAGAGAGCCGCCGACGCGGCCGCCGACCGGCAGGCGCTCGACGAGGTGGGCCGCGCCAGAGCCCAATGGCTCATCGAGACTGGAGACCCTCGAGCGGCGCTGCGGGTGCTCGCAGGACTCAACCAGGGCTCCGCGACGGCAGAGGCGTGGGCGCGACTCGGCCTCGGCGAGGCGGTCGCCGCGGAACGGATCGCCGCAGCCGAGGTGGAGCGCGCGCGGTCGGGCGGCGAGCGGCTGACCGAGATCGACGCGCGGATCGCCTGGGCATCCGCGCTCGCGCGTCTCGGCGACGAGCGTCGTTCGGAAGAGCAGTTCGCCGAAGCCGAGGAACTCGCCACGGGCCTGCCCTACCCGGCCGCTCTCACCTGGCTCAGCCGAGCGCGAGCCGCGGTCGACGACGGCGTCTGAGTACCCCCGCCCGCAGCGCCGCGAGTTTTCGAGTCAGCGACCGGAGGCTACGCCGTCGAGAGCCGCCCGCGCGGCGACGACGATCGCCGCATCCGTCACGTCGAACCCGGATGCTCCGCCGCCAGGACCGCTCGGCGCTGTGTCGCCTGAGGCGCGCCTGGCGGACAGATGCACGGCATCCGCCCCCGCCGAGACGAGCGCCGAGATGTCGCCTACTCGCACTCCTCCGCCGGGCATGATCTGCACCCGACCGGCGGATCGGCGCACGAGCGCCTCGATCGTGCCCAGCCCGTCGATGCTCCGCGTCGCACCGCCACTCGTCAGCACTCGGCTGATGCCGAGCTCGGCGAGCAGGTCCACGACGCCGACGGGGTCCGCGAGGGTGTCGATCGCCCGGTGGAAGACGACCTCAGCGCCAACCGCGGCGTCAGTCCAGCGCCTCAGCGCGTCGACATCGACCTGGCCCGCGGCATCCAGAGCTGCCACGACGACGGCGCCGGCCCCGCGGCGCACCACGTCGCGGACATCCGCCGCGACGACGGCGACCTCAGCGGCGTCGTAGACGAAGCCGCCAGGTCGCGGCCGCACGAGCACCGCGAGACGATCCGCACTGCCCGCTTCGGCGAGCACCGCGTCCACGGCGCCCGCCGACGGCGTGAGGCCGCCGGTCTCCGCGAGAGCCTGGCACAGCTCGACCCGATCGGCTCCCGCCGCGAACGCGATACGTGCGCCCGCGGCGTCCTGCACCGCGATCTCGAGCTGCGCGGGTCGCCGCGCGCCTGGCGCGGTCATCCGACCGTGGCGACCGCGACAGCCGCGCCGCGCAGCCCTTCCGGAACCGTCAGCGAGACGGTGCCGTCGGCGCGCGTCGTCGCCTCGGCGATCGTGCCGTCCGACCAGCGTGCATCGCGTCCGGCCAGTTCGGCGGGCAGCGCAACCTCACCGATCGCCGGGTCGAGCGCGTGCACGTGCACTCCCGTCGACGACGCCGTGTACCGGACGGGCTCGAGCGGCTCGCCGAAGCGGATCCACGGGCGGGTGCCGTAGACGGTGTCGCCGTTCTCCGCCAGCCAGCCGCCCATGGCGCGCATGGCGGCCAGCTGCAGCGCGGGGATCGTGCCGTCGGCGGCGGGCCCCACGTTGATCAGCAGGTTGCCGTTCTTCGACACCACGTCGACGAGCATCCGGATCAGCGCATCGCCCGAGAGCGAGTGCCGGTCGTCCTCCGCCTGGTTGTAGCCGAACGAATAGCCCAGGCCGCGGGTGGACTCCCACGGGTGCTCGAGGATGTCGGGGATGTTGCGGTACTCGCGCGTGAGGAAGCCGTGGTACGGCACACCCCAGCGGTCGTTCACGACCCCTTCGGGGACGGCCTCGAAGTAGCGGCTCAGCAGCGCGGCGACCGCGAAGTCGTCATCGCCCTTGCCGCCGTCCGGCCACTCGATGTCGTTCCAGAGCACATCGGGCGAGAACTTCTCGACGAGCTCCTCGAGCTGGGCGGCGGCGTAGCGGGAGAAGTGCTCGTCGTTCCTGCGGAAGCGGAACAGGTCCGTGTCCGACTCGATCGCGGGGAAGTCGCTGACGTGCCAGTCCAGCGCACCCGAGTAGTAGACGCCGAAACGGGCTCCGGCGCGCCGCGTGGCGTCGTGGAACTCGCGGATGAGGTCGCGCCGCGGACCGCGCGCCACGGCGTTGAAGCCGGTCGTCATGGTGTCCCACAGGCAGAAGCCCTCGTGGTGCTTCGTGGTGGGGATGACGTACTTCGCTCCCGCGCCCACGAGCTCCCCGACGAAGGCGTCGGCGTCGAAGGCCGAGGCGTCCCAGCGGTCGGCGAGGTCCTCGTACGAGGTGCCGGGGCCGTACAGCTCCTGATGCCGCCGCCAGGTCGGACTGCCCTCGATGCGCACGGTGTTGCCGTACCACTCGGCGTACTGGTGCCATGCATAGGCGTCCTCCGTGGGGATGTTCACCCCTTCGCCATGCTGCACAGCCCAGGCCGGCACCGAGTACAGGCCCCAGTGCACGAAGAAGCCGAGCTTTGCGTCCCGGTACCACTCCGGGACGCCGTTCGCGGGGTACTGCGGGGCGACGGCGCCGAAGTCGGGCCCGGTGCGCTTCTCGAAGTTCAGCATGCGGTGCTCTCCTCTCCACGGCGACCGACGACGGCCGTGAGCGCCGGGGTGCCGGTGGTGTCGAACGGGTAGACGCCGGGCTGCAGGTGGCTGTGGCCCAGTCGCAGCAGGTCCTGGTCGACGCCGCCGGGCGTGAGCGCCAGCGTCCAGTCCGCGGCCAGGTCGTAGAGCTCGGGCTCGAGGTAGCCGATCTTCACCACGACGATGTCGGCGGCCTCAGGGTCGAGACCGAGCATGCGGAAGTCGTCCAGGTGGTGGAACGGCTTGCGCCTCGAGGTGATGATGGCGTGCAGGCCGCCGACGGCGATGACCGCCTGTGTGCCGGCATCCGGGTCGCCCTCGGTGATCGAGAAGACCTCGCCGGTGATGCGTACAGGGCCGCGCGGGCCGTGGTCCACGCGAGCTCCCGCGTCCACCGTGACGGTGGCGCCCACGCCGGCGGCCTCGGCCGCGGCGACCGCCTCGGCATCGAAGATCGATGCCACGAGCGTGGTGCGCGATCCGTCGGTCAGCTCCGGGCGCTCGAGCAGTTCGCCGAGCGTCCAGGTGACGTCCCCGGCACCGCCTGCGGTGGGGTTGTCCCCCGAGTCGGAGATCAGATAGGGATGCGCGGCATCCGGCGCCAGCGCCCTCTGCAGTGCTCCGTCGAGCGAGGCCGTCTCGGCGACGAACACGAAGTCCTCTCTGGCGTCCCAGAACATCCGGGCGATCCGCTCCGCCTCGGCGGTGATCAGCGCACGGTCGTCACCGGTGACGACGACGTAGGCCTGGCAGCGCGGCTCGTCGGCCCACGCGTATCCGATCCACACCGACGCGTCCACGACGCCGTCCATCGCCCCGATCCCGGGTAGCTCGGCGTAGATGCCGCGCGCCGGCTCGAGACGCGTGCTGGTCTTCTCGCCGGGAAGGAGCACCGGCACCGGCACCCAGGCCTTGTACGGGCGGCGCAGCACCGGATCTGTTCCGTGCGGTCCCCGGAGCCGGTCGAGCAGGTTCCACACCGCCCGTTCCTTGGTGTTCATCCAGTCCTCGTGCGGAGCCATCCGGTAGCAGGTGAGCAGGTCGACCTCGTCGCGCAGCACCTCGGACACGTTGCCGTGCAGGTCCATCGACGTGGTGATCAGCGTGTCCGGGCCGAGTTCGGCACGCACCGCACGGGCGAGGTCGCCCTCGGCGTCCTGCATGCCGATCACGCTCATCGCCCCGTGGATGTCGAAGAAGAAGCCGTCGAACGCTCCGCCTTCGCGGACGGCGTCACGGATGCCGGTGACGATGGCGTCCTTCATCCGCCGATACGTCTCCGGGGCCACGGCGCCGCCGGGCAGCGAGCGTCCATGATGGATCGGCACCCACCGCGCGGCCTCGCGCAGCTCGCGACCGGCGTCGAGGAACGGGTAGTACCCGATGAGGTCGTCGCCCGTGCGGATCGTGAAGGCCTCGTCGCCGGAGACGTGCGGCGAGAAGGTGCTCGACTCGATCGAGATGCCGGCGATGCCGATGCGCGGGGCGGTCAGCCCACCCTGCGCGACGGGGGCCAGCGGCCCCATCCAGATGTCACTCGCTTCCGGACGGTCGGTCATGTGTCCTCCTACGGCTCGGGGTTCAGTATGCGGGAACGGCGTGTGCGCGCCGCGCGGATTCGATGGCGCCGAGGGCGACGGCGTCGCCGCCCCGTTCGGCGGGGATCACCTTCAGCGGGATGCCGGTGATCGGCGCGTCGGTGCGGAGCGCCTCGTCGACGGCCGGGGCGAGCAGGTCCCAGGCCCGTGCGACTCCCCCGCCGACGATCGCCAGAGGCACGTCGAGCAGGGTGGCCGCGCTCGCACAGGCGAGGGCGAGGGCCCTGCCCGCGTCGCGGAACACGGCGATCGCGTCGGCGTCGCCCGCTCTGGCGCGGTCGGCCACGTCGCGCGAGTCGAGCTCGTCACCGGTGCGATCGGCGTATCGTGCACCGATCGAGGTGCCCGATGCCAGGGTCTCGAGGTGACCCGTCTGGCCGCACGTGCAGCGCAGGTCGCTGTATCCGGGTGTGTGGCCGATCTCGCCGGCCGCGCCGTGCGGGCCGTGCCGCAGGTCGCCGTCGACGATGAGCGCGCCGCCGACCCCGGTGCCCAGCATCACGCCGAGCACGTCTCGGTCGTCGCGGCCGGCCGCCTCGCCGAGCAGGAACGCGTTCACGGCGGTCTCGATCCGGACCGGCACGCCGAGCCGTGCCGAGAGCTCGTCGGCGAGCGGGAAGCCCACCCAGTCCACGAAAGTCTCGGATGCGGCGCGGATGGTGCCCGTCGCGTGGTCGACCACGCCGGCGGCGCCCACGCCGGCGGCACGGAGCGACGCCCCGGACTCCGTGGCGAGCCGTGTCACCAGGGCGGCGGCGGCATCCGCCATCGCGGCGCCGCCCTCCCGCGCCGGCGCAGGGGCGCTGCCCCTGGCCAGCACGGCGCCCTCCTCGTCGACGATGAGGGCGGCGATCTTGGTGCCGCCGATGTCGATGCCGGCATCCGCGGGGATGCCTGCGGGCACAGCGGTGCCCCGGTCCTGCGTCATGCTCACGTCAGCGACCGCCCAGCCCCGCCATGGCGATGCCCTTGACCAGATGCTTCTGCAGGGCGATCACCAGGATCGTGGTCGGGATCATCGAGATGATCGATGCGGCCATCTGCAGGTCCCAGCGCGTCCCGGTCAGTCCGGAGAAGCTCGCGAGGCCCACGGGCAGCGTGCCGTGCGCGTTGTAGTCCACCGTGACGATGAGCGGCCACAGGTAGCTGTTCCAGAACGACATGAACGTGAACACCGCGAGCACGGCCACCGCCGAGGTCGACAGCGGCAGGATGATGCGCAGGAACGTGCGGACGGCGCCGGCTCCGTCGATGCGGGCAGCCTCCTCCAGCTCGTAGGGGATGCCGCGGAAGAACTGCCGCATGAGGAAGGTGCCGAACGCGCCGAATGCGAACGGGAAGATCAGCGCCTGGAAGGTGTCGACCCAGCCTGCCCACTGCATCACCTGGAACATCGGGATCACGAGCACTTCGGCCGGCACCATCAGCGTGGCCAGGAACAGCACGAAGACCGCATCCCGACCCTTCCAGCGCAGACGTCCGAAGGCGTACCCGGCGGTCGTCGAGACCACGAGCACCACGAGAGTGCCGGCGATCGAGGTGAACAGCGAGTTGAAGATGTACGTCCAGAACGGGCCGTACTCGAAGACCTCGGTGAAGTTCGACCACCGCACCTCCGAGCCGATCAGGCGCGGCGGCATGGCGAACATCTCGCCGTTCGGCTTGAGCGCCGAGAAGAACGCGTAGATCAGCGGCAGCAGGAAGATGGCTGCCGCGATGTAGACGCCGATGTGCGCGAACACGAGACGGACGCGGCCGGCGCCGCTCTGCTTCGTGCTGCCGCGCCTGCGCTCCACCTCGACGGCGCCGCCGTCGTCGGTATCGCGGAGCATGACGGGCTCCATGATGTCAGTGCTCATAGTGCACCCACTTCTTCTGCGCGCCGAACTGCAGCGCGGTGATCATGATGATGAGTGCGAACAGGATCCACGCGCCCGCCGCGGCGAGGCCCAGGTCCTGGAACTTGAAGCCCTGGTTGTAGATCCACATCACCAGGGGCATCGTCGCGTTGCCCGGGCCTCCGCCGGTGAGCATCTGCGGCTGGACGAACACCTGCAGCGAGGTGATCATCGTCATGATCGTCGCGAAGAAGATCGCCGGCGAGATCATCGGGATCATCACGTTCCAGGTGAGGCGGAACCCCTTCGCGCCGTCGATCACGGCGGCCTCCATCACGCTCTCCGGGAGCTGTTCGAGCGCAGCCGAGAAGATCAGCATGTTGTAGCCGATCCCCTGCCACACGCTCATGACGACGACCATGATCATCGCCCAGTTCTTGTCGGCGAGGAAGTTCGGCAGCTCCACGCCGAACCAGGTCTGCGCGAGACCGTTGAACAGCCCCTGGGGCTGCAGGAGCATCTTCCACACCAGCACGTTCGCCACCATGGGCGTGACGACCGGGATGAAGAACAGCACGCGCAGAGCGCCACGCCCGCGGATGCGCGGCCCGAGGGCGAGGGCCATCAGCAGCGACAGCGCGATGCTGGCGGGGACGTACAGCACCGTGAACACCAGCGTGTTCCCCAGGGCCGGCAGGAAGTTCGGATCCTGGAAGAGCCTGGCGTAGTTGGCACCGCCGTTGAAGGTTCTCTCGCCGAACGTCGGCCAGTCGAAGAAGCTCATCACGATGGACAAGACGACCGGCACGATCGTGAACAGGGCGAGGCCCACCAGGGCCGGGCTTGCGAAGCCCAGCGCCTGGCGCGCCTCGACCTTGGCGAGAGATCCGCGACGACGCCGAGGGGCGATCGTGGTGGTCATCTCTGTGTACTTCCCTTGCTGTTCTGGGTGGCTCAGTTGCCGAACTGCTGCTGCGCGGACTCGAGCACCGTCTTCATCGGCTCCTGGCCGTTGTAGACGCTGACGAGCTCCGGCTGCACGTACGTGCCGACCTTGGCCCAGTTGTCGGAGACGTTCTGTCCCTCGACGTTCTTGAACGCGGCCTCGAAGACCGACTTCACCTGGTCGCGGTACGCCGGGTCGAGCGACTCGAAGTACAGCGGCTGGCTCTCGGCGCGGGCCGGGTAGCTGCGACCGGAGGAGGCGATGTAGTCCTGCGAGTCCTTGCTGAGCAGCGAGCCGAGCACCTTCAGCGCGTCGTCCTTGTTCTTGCAGGTCTTCGCGATGCCGAAGCCCGAGCCCAGCACGAGGCTGAGGTCGCCCTTGGCGCCGGTGGGCAGCGGGGCGAGCCCGGCCTTGAACCCGGCGTCGTTCTTCAGGTAGCCGACCGCGTTCCAGGTGCCGTCGACGGCCATCGCGGCATTCTCGCTGGTGAACTGGTTCTCGCCCCAGCCGCCCTCGGAGGCGGATGCCACGGGCGCGGCCACCTTCTGGTCGGTGACCAGCCCGGCGTACCACTCGGACGCCTTCAGGAAGCCGGGGTCGGTCAGCTGCAGCTCGCCGTCGGCGGACACCGGCTGAGTGCCGGACTTCGCGATCGGCAGCGCCTGCCACTGGAAGTCGCCCATGCCGATTCCGAAGCCGTACTTGCCCCCTGTCGTCGCCTTCTTGGCGGTCGCCTCGAAGTCCTCGAAGGTCCAGTCGTTCGTCGGCAGCTCGGCACCGGCGGCCTTGAGCTGGTCCTCGTTGTAGTACGTCACCATGGTCGACACGTCGAAGGGCAGGCCGTACAGGTCGCCCTTGTTCTTGAGGATGTCGGTGGCGCCGGCTGCGAAGTCGCCCTCGGCGAGACCCGCGGCCTTGAGATCGGCGTCGGTGAGCTTCACG
The DNA here is from genome assembly GCA_031286555.1 of Microbacterium sp. Lineage (GTDB taxonomy): Bacteria > Actinomycetota > Actinomycetes > Actinomycetales > Microbacteriaceae > Microbacterium. Next base: position 9,781 of record JAITUD010000395.1, read on the forward strand.
AAGCCGTCGGTGTAGCTGGCGAGCATCCCGGAGTTCATGCCGGTGACGCACGCCATGTTGCCGGAGGCCATGTTGGTGGTGAGCTTCGTGAAGAAGTCGCCCCAGGGTGCGGTGCGCAGCTCGATCTTCAGGTCGGGGTTCTGCTTCTTCGCGATGTCGATCTGCGCCTTCAGCGCGGCGGTGTCGTCCGCGCTGCCGGCCCACATGTCGACGACGATCGCGTCGCCGTCCGCTGAACCGCCGGTGCTGGGGCCGTTCGAGCATCCGGCCATCGCCACGGCGACGCCGGCGACCGCGATGACGGCCCCCACGCGCTTCATCTTCATTGATTGCCTCCTTGCAGGAAGGTTGTTTCGACTGTCGAACCAACCTAGTAACGTCTTGAACGAAGTTACCGTGCCATACTTCGTACATCGACGCAAGCGGAACATCCGATGTCTACGGAGCACCGCACTGCACCGCGGACACCCCTGGAGAGAGACATGCCGCCCTCAGACGACACCTTCGGCCGGCGCATCGTCGAACTCATCGCCGTCGGAGGCGCCCGCTCCCGCAGCGAGCTCGCGACACAGCTCGGCGTCGCCCCCTCAACCGTGGGGATGCGCGTGCAGAGCCTGCTCGACGCGGGCATCCTCCGCGAGGCCGGTGACGGCACCTCACGCGGCGGCCGGCGACCGCGTGTGCTCCAGCTCGCCGAGGCCGGGACGATCCTCACGGCCGACCTGGGCGGCGGCCACGCCCGCATCGGACGGCACACCCTCGGCGGCGCGCTGGATCGGGTCGAGACCATCGCCGTCGATCTCACGGAGGGCCCGGAGGCCACGCTGGAGCGCGTCAGCGCCGTCTTTGACCGGTTCGGCGAGAACGCGTCGGTGCGCGCCATCGGGGTGGGCCTGCCCGGACCCGTGGACATCACCACCGGCTCCGTCGACCAGCCCTCCCGCATGCCCGGATGGCCGGGCTTCCGCGTCGGCGAGCACCTGCGCGCCCGCCATGGCGTGCCGGCCGCCGTCGACAACGACGCGAACCTCGCTGCGCTCGGCGAGCACACCGCGCAGTTCGGGACCGAGAAGCACAGCATCACCGTCAAGGCCGGCACCGCGATCGGCAGCGGCATCATCGTGGACGGGGGCGTGCATCGGGGCGCCACCGGGGCCGCGGGCGACATCACCCACACACGGATCGACGGCAGCGGCGACATCCCCTGTTCCTGCGGAAACACCGGATGTCTGGAGACGGTCGCCAGCGGCGCGAGCCTGGTGCGGCAGATGCACGAGCGCGGCTACGGCGCGGTGAGCACCACAGAGGACGTGCTCTCGCTCGCCAGGGACGCCCACCCCGACGCGACGACACTCGTGCGCACAGCGGGAACGCATCTCGGCCAGGCGCTCTCCGGTGTGGTCAACTTCTTCAATCCGCACGCGGTGTTCCTGACCGGCAGCATGAGCGCCTCCGAGCCGTTCCTCGCCGCCGTGCGGAGCAGGGTGTACGAGGCGTGCCACCCCCTGGTCACGCAGAGACTGCGCATCGAGGCCGCGCAGACCGGGGCCGACGCGATCCTTCAGGGCGCGGCACGACTCGCGATGGACAGCCTGGAGCTGCCCGTCGCCTGACCTCAGCCGACCAGCGTCAGCTCGATCACCGGGATCAGCACGTCGGGGCGCTGCACCGGCAGGTGCACCGTGAGCGTCCCCTCCGCCTGGCCGGCCGGTGTCATGTTGACCGCCTTCTGATCGGGGTCGATCTGCGACGTGCGCAGCCAGGAGCCGTCGTTCAGCAGACGCGCGAAGCTCACCCGACCGCCCAGCTCAGGCAGGTGCACGAAGCCCAGCGGCCATGAGAACAGGTGCAGGTAGAGGCGGTCGCCGCGCCGGGTGTAGACACCCTCCCGCGGCGGCGTGAAGTCGGCATGGCCCGCCCCGACGATCGCGTCGCGGTGCAGCCGCATCCATGCACCGATCTCGGCCAGCGTCGCCTCATCCCGGGGCGCGATCTCCCCGCGGCCGTTGGGACCCACGTTCAGCAGCATATTGCCGTCCATCGACACGGAGTCCGCCAGCATCTGCGTGAGCAGCGTCGCCGACTTCTGGTCATGGTTGTCGCGGTGGTAGCCCCACGAGCCGTCCAGGGTCTGGCACGCCTCCCACACCTGCGGGATCCCCTCCGCATCGACCAGCGGAGAGGTGGGCTGGTACTGCTCGGGAGTGACGAGGTCGGCCGGAATCCCGAGACGGTCGTTGACGAGCATGTCCGGCTGCAGCTCACGGCACATCGCCAGCATCG
>JAITUD010000488.1 GCA_031286555.1 Microbacterium sp.
GCTTCGACCGCGGCGCGTCCGCCCTCCGCGAGCACGGACGTGAGTCCGTCGTATCGCGCCAGCACCGTCTCGGCACGCCTGGTCGCGTCGTCCGGGACCACCGGCACGGGGATGTCGGCGTCCCATGCCTTCTCGACGCGCACCTGCCGCTTCGGTATCGCGAGCCGCAGGACATCGGATGCCGCGCCGGCGGCGCGATCCGCGACGCGACGCGCCAGCCGGTGCAGCCGCTCCGGGAGCACCACCACGTCGGAGACGACGCTCTCCACCTCGGCGAGCGTGCGCGAGACATCCTCCTCGACCGCGAGCTCGACGATGTAGCCGTCCATCACACGGCCTGCCGTGCGCAGCGGGACCTTCACCCGGACGCCGATCGGCACATCACCGAACTCGGCCGGCAGCGAGTAGTCGAAGAGCCGGTCGAGCTGCGGGAGCGGCGAGTCGATCAGCACCCGCGCGATGCGCCGCGCGGTCTGGGACATCAGAGCCCGGCTGCGCGGCGCAGGTCCTCTGCGCGGTCGGTGCGCTCCCAGGTGAAGTCCGGCAGCTCACGACCGAAGTGGCCGTAGGCAGCCGTCTGCGCGTAGATCGGACGCAGCAGATCGAGCTCCTCGATGATCGCCTGCGGGCGCAGGTCGAACACGTCGGTGATCGCGCGCGTGATCACGTCGTCGGAGACCTTGCCGGTTCCGAACGTCTCGACGTACAGGCCCACGGGACGCGCCACGCCGATCGCGTAGGCGACCTGCACCTCGAGGCGCGCGGCGAGCCCGGCGGCCACGGCGTTCTTCGCCACCCAGCGCATCGCGTAGGCGGCCGAGCGGTCGACCTTGGACGGGTCCTTGCCGCTGAAGGCGCCACCGCCGTGCCGAGCCGCACCGCCGTAGGTGTCGATGATGATCTTGCGGCCGGTGAGTCCCGCATCGCCCTTCGGTCCGCCGATGACGAACGGGCCCGCCGGGTTGATGTAGTACTTCAGGTCGGTCGCGAGGTCGAGACCGGTCTGGGCCAGCACCGGGTCGATCACGTGCTCGCGCACCTGCGCCTTGAGCTCGTCCTGCGTGATGTCGGGCAGGTGCTGCGTGGAGAGCACCACGGCGTCGACCGTCTTCGGCGTGAGGCCCTCGTAGCCCAGCGTGACCTGGGTCTTGCCGTCCGGACGCAAGAAGGGCAGTTCGCCCGAGCGGCGCACCTCGGACAGCCGCTCCGCGATGCGGTGCGCGGTCCATGCCGCCATCGGCATGAGCTGCGGGGTCTCGGTGGTGGCGAAGCCGAACATGATGCCCTGGTCGCCGGCGCCGAGTGCGTCGCGCGGATCGACCGAGCCCCCGTCGCGCGTCTCGGCCGCCTGGTCGACGCCGTGCGCGATGTCGGTGGACTGCTCGCCGACGGAGATGCTCACGCCGCAGGACGATCCGTCGAAGCCGGTGTCGCTCGAGGTGTACCCGATGCCGTTGACCACGTCACGCACGATGGTGGGGATGTCGACGTACCCCTCGGAGCGGATCTCACCGGCCACGTGCACGAGGCCCGTGGTGACCAGCGTCTCGACCGCGACACGCGAGTCGCGGTCGACGGTCAGCAGGCCGTCGAGGATGCTGTCCGAGATCTGGTCGCAGATCTTGTCGGGATGCCCCTCGGTGACGGACTCGGACGTGAACAGGCGCAGCGCGCTCATCGGTGCTCCAACGGTTTCGGCGGTTTCAGGCCAGTATGCAGGGAGCCGCCGACACCCCACGACGGGATGACGGCGGCTCTCCTGTCAGTTCACTCGGCGTGACGGATGCGGAGCTTGTCCTCGTTGATCTCGTGCAGCGCGATCGTGAGGGGCTTGTCCTCGACCGACGAATCGACGAGCGGCCCGACGTTGTCGAACAGGTTCCCCTCGTGCAGGTCGGAGTAGTAGTCGTTGATCTGGCGAGCACGCTTGGACGCGTAGATGACCAGCTCGTACTTGGAGTCGACACGATCCAGCAGATTGTCGATGGGGGGATCGATGATGCCCTGGTTGTTACCGGCCACAGTGGGACCTCCTGATCGGGCGACGTTGTCGTGGATGCGACGTGTCGCGAAGTTGATGGGCGGGCGCGCTCAAGCTCTCAGCGCGCGAATGCCGCAGTCAAGTCTACGACCTCCTGCGCCGCGGTGGCGACGTCCTCGTTCACGACGCGGTAGTCGAACTCGTTCTGGGCGGCCAGTTCGGCCTTCGCGGTGCGCAGCCGACGGGCCCGCTCCTCGGCGTCCTCGGTACCGCGGCCGACGAGGCGGTTCACCAGTTCATCCCAGGACGGCGGCAGCAGGAACACCAGCGTCGCGGAGGGCTCTGCGGCGCGCACCTGGCGCGCACCCTGCAGGTCGATCTCGAGCAGCACCGTTCGTCCCTCGGCCAGCGCCGCGTCCACCGGACCGCGCGGAGTGCCGTAGCGGTACTTGTTGTGCACAGTGGCGTGCTCGAGCAGCTGGTCCTCTGCGATCAGCCGGTCGAACTCGGCGTCGTCGACGAAGAAGTAGTGCACCCCGTCGATCTCACCGGGGCGCGGAGAGCGGGTGGTCGCCGAGACCGACAGGTGGATCTGCGGGTGATGCGCGCGGATGTGCGCGGCGACAGTGCCCTTGCCCACCGCCGTGGGACCGGCGAGCACCAGCAGTCTGCTGCGGCCCGCGCGCGGGACGTGCACCGGGAACCGCGCGTCGAGCCAGTGGGTGAGGTCGGCCACCTGGCGCACGCCGAGTCCGCCGAGCCGCTTGACCGGCGCGATGTGCAGGTCGGCCAGGATCTGGTCGCGCTTGCCGGCGCCGATGGCGGGCAGCGCGATCAGGAAGTCGGTGATCCGGAGCGAACCGGCGACCGATGCCGCGTCATCCAGTGCGCGGCGCAGCACCTCCTGCGGCGTCACGACGCGCATGGCGAGATCGCGCTTCAGGGAGGCACGCGCCCGGCGTCGCTCGACGGCGCGGCGGGCGGCCGCGCTCCGATCGACCTCGGGCATCGAACGGGTTTCAGGCACCCAGCACCTCCTGGTAGCGTCGCGCGGTCTCCTCCATTCTGACAGCGATTCCGTCCGGTCCCGCACTCAGAATGCTGCGACTCTCGCTCGCGAGCACGTTGCGCGCCAGCGCACCGAAGCGTGCGGTGAGATCCTCGGGTGTGGCGCCCTGGGCGCCGAAGCCCGGCGCGAGCACGGGCACCGTGCGCAGCAGATCGTCGTGCAGGCCGAATTCTGCGCGCTCGACGGTGGCTCCGATCACGAGACCGATCGATCCGAGGGTCTTCCCGTCGTCGCCGGCTGTGGACTGCCTGGCGACCATGGCGGCCACGCGCTCTCCCTCTGCGGAGGTCGCGGACTGCAGTGCAGCGGCCTCGGGGTTGCTCGTCGCGGCGAGCACGAAGACGCCCTTCCCGGCGGCCCGCGCACGGCTGAGCACGGCGTCGAGTGCACCCACGCCGAGGTATGGGCTCAGCGTCACGGCATCCGCTTCCAGCGGCGAGCCTGCGGCGAGCCAGGCATCCGTGTAGCCCTCGTTCGTGGAGCCGATGTCGCCCCGCTTCGCGTCGGCGACCACCAGCAGGCCGGCCGCACGAGCGGCGGCGAGCACCTCTTCGAGTGCGGCGAAGCCGCGCGAGCCGAAGCGCTCGAAGAACGACACCTGCGGCTTGAGCACTCCGACGCGGCCGGCCGCGGCATCCACGACCCGAAGGCCGAACTCGCGCACGCCGGCCGCGTCCTGCCCGAGCCCCCACGCGTCGAGGAGCGACGCGTGGGGATCGATGCCGACGCAGAGCGGGCCGTGCTCGTCGAGCACCG
>JAITUD010000493.1 GCA_031286555.1 Microbacterium sp.
CCGGCGACGAGGTCCTCGACGCCGGAGGTGGGATCGACGAGCTTGACCTCCGGGACCTGCAGCGCCATCGCGTTGACGGTGAAGTCGCGGCGCAGCAGGTCGCCCGAGATGTCGTCGCCGAACTCGACGACCGGCTTGCGGGTGGTGCCGTCGTAGCTGTCGGCGCGGTAGGTGGTGATCTCGACCTGCTCGCCCTGCACGCGGGCGCCGATCGTGCCGAAGGCACGGCCGATGTCCCACTGCGCCGTCGAGATCGGCGTGACGATGCGGAGGATGTCGTCGGGCCGCGCGCTCGTGGTGAAGTCGAGGTCGTGCGTGGGCCGACCGAGCAGCGCGTCGCGCACCGGACCGCCGACCACGGCGAGCTCGAAGCCCGCCGCAGCGAAGGCGTCGGCCAGGGTGCGGACGACAGGATGCGCGGCGAGCGCGCCGAGTCGGGACAGGCCCTCGGCCATGTTGAGCATGGGTTCCAGGGTACCGGGGCGGACACCGCCCCATAGGATCGGCGCATGGATGCAGAGCCACAGGAGGAATCGGATGCCGAGAAGCAGCGCCCTTCGAGGCGCGGCTTTCTGAAGATCGGCGGTGCCGCCGCGGCCGGTCTGGTCGTGGGCGGAGCCGGAGGCGCGGCGATCGCAGCATCCATCGCCGCGCGTGACGAGAGGTTCGAGTCCGACCCCGAGTACGCGGCGCTCGCGCCGCGGCATCAGCCCGGCTTCGACCATGTCGTGGTGCTGATGGGCGAGAACCGCTCCTTCGACAACCTGCTCGGCTACCTGTACTCCAAGACCGACCTGCCCGCCGGCGAGACGTTCGCCGGTCTGGCGTTCGGCGATCACGCGAACACCGCGCCCGACGGAACCCGCATCCCGGCGCATGTGTATGCGGGCGCGACCGATCGGATCATGAGCTACCCCGATCCCGACCCGGGCGAGGAGTACCCGCACGTCAACACGCAGCTGTTCGGCACGGTCGATCCGCCCGGCAACGCGAATGTGCCTGCGGGGAGGATGACGGCGCCGTTCAACGCGCCGAAGGAGGGGAAGAAGCCGACGATGGACGGCTTCGTCACCGACTACGTGCACCACGTGACCCAGCTGGGCGGCGGGAGGAAGCCGTCGGCCGAGGAGGTCGCGCGCATCATGGGCTCCTTCTCGCCCGACATGCTGCCCACCCTCTCGACCCTCGCGCGCGAGTTCGCGGTGTTCGATCACTGGTACGCCGGGGTGCCGTCTCAGACGTTCTGCAACCGCTCGTTCTTCCACGCATCCACCTCGCACGGATTCGTGACCAACCACTTCGACGGCGGCTACGAGAAGTGGCTCAGCGCCGACCCGGCGCCGACGATCTTCAACAGCCTCGAGGATGCCGGCAAGACCTGGCGCATCTACTTCGACAAGCTGCAGATGGTCTCGTTCACCGGTTTCATCCACGCACCGGTGCTGGAGAAGTTCTGGAAGACCGAGCACTTCGGCACCATGGAGGACTTCTACGCCGACGCCAAGAACGGCACGCTGCCCGCGTACGCGTTCATCGAGCCGCGGATGATCTACGACCACAACGACTTCCACCCGCCGTTCGGCACCCTGCGCGAGAGCGTCGTCGACGGGACGACGTTCGTCGACAGCGCGCAGTCCGACGTGCGGGCGGGCGACGCGCTGGTGCACGACGTGTACACGGCGATCAGGCGCAGCGCCTCGCCGAAGGGCTCGAACGCGGTGAACACCCTGCTGCTGATCACGTTCGACGAGCACGGCGGATGCTACGACCACGTGCCGCCGCCCGCGGCGACGCCGCCGGACGAGGCCGGCGCCGGCGAGATGGGCTTCGACTTCGACCGGCTCGGATGCCGCGTGCCGGCGATCGCCGTGTCGGCGTACACCGCACGGAACACGATCATCCACGACGAGATGCACCACGGCGCGGTGATCGCCACGCTGAACCGGCTGCACGGGATGGAGCCGCTGACCGCCAGGGACAACGGGGCCAACGACCTGTTCTCGGTGGTGAACCTGCAGAAGCCGCGGCATCCGGCCGACTGGCCCGAGACCACCCCGGCGTTCACTCCCCCGAACCCGGAGGCGACCCCGGTGCATCCGGCGCACGCGAACAAGGACAAGCCGCTCACGCCGCCCGCGCAGGGCGTGCTCGGGCTGCTGCTGGCGAAGTCTGGCCTGCCGGCCTCGCGCATGCCGAAGACGTTCGGCGACGCCTACGAGCTGCTCGACGAGGAGGGCAAGGGGCTGTTCGGGCGCTGACGCACGCCGCCCGCCGGCCGATCTGGTGCGGATGCAGGGAACCGTGCCGCCTCGTCTGGAGAGCGAGCGGCGTGTCGCCCTCCAGACGTACAGACTCCCTGCATCCGTACCCGCTGGTCAGCCGAGCCGGCGGTCGCGCCGCCCGCGGGCGAACAGGATGCCGCCTGCGGCGAGCGCGAGCAGCGCGCCGGCGCCGAGGGCGATCGGCCAGGCGGTCGAGCCGCCGGTGGTGGCCAGAGCACCGGACCGGGAGGAGCCGGAGCCCTGAGCGTTGCCGTCCTGACCGCCGGAGCCGTTCCCGTGTCCTCTGCCGCCGCTGCCGCCGCTGCCGTTCCCGCCGCCGTTGTTCCCGCCGCCGTTGTTCCCGCCGTTGCCGTTCCCGCCGCCGTGCTTGCCGGTCGCGGTGAAGGTGCGGACCTCGCTGTACTCGACGCCACCATACGGACCGGTGGTGCGCACGTACCAGCCGTGCTCCGCCGGAGCAGCCGCCGCACGGGCCTTCGCCTTGCCCTTGGCCGGGCCGAGGCCCTTCCAGGTCACGGAGGTCTTCTCGCCGCTGACGACGTCCTTCACGCAGTCGATCTGGTTCGTCGTGAGGATGTCGGCGCGGAACGAGTCCGTCGACAGGGTCTTCGCCACCGGACGGATGCCGCCTGCGGCGTAGGGGATCTCGAACTCCTGCATGCCGGCGGGGCTGTTCAGCGACGCCTCATCCGAGTCGAAGTCGTCCAGCGACGGCGAGTAGGTGCGCACGATGATGCGGCCCTTCTCGTTGTCGAAATGCAGCAGACGCAGGTAGCCCTGGCCGCCCTCCGGCAGCGCCTGGTAGTCGAACAGCATCGACGTGACGGTGCGGTCGGCGACGCCGTCTCCGTCGTCGTCGAACTCGTCCATGCGGGTGTAGGCGTCGTGGTAGTGCCCCGAGCCCACCGCGATCACGTTCGCGTTCGGCGCCACGACCTCGTCGTAGATCCGCTGCGGGAACGGGCCCAGGCCGCCGGTGGTGAGCATGTACTCGTGCAGGTTGATCATGACCTTGCGCTCCGGGTACTGCCGGATGACCTGGTTCATCCAGGCGATGTCCTCGGAGTTCGAGGCGGTGTCGTTCGGGTCGGGCCAGCCCATGTAGAGCATGAGCAGGTCGACGCCGTCGGCGCTCACCAGGTCGTAGTGCCCGCGGTTGTCCTTGTAGGAGCCGCCGTACCAGGGGTTCTTTGCGAACCGCTTCTCACCGAAGTACGAGCTGTACGGACCGTAGTTCCCCTCGAAGTGGCCGACGTCGTGGTTTCCGGCCAGCACGCCGTACGGCATGCCCGCGTCATCGAGGATCTTGTACGCGTCATCCGCGTTCTGCCACTGGTGCTCCTCGTTCTGGTTGTCGACGATGTCACCGGTGTGCGTGACGTACTGCAGGTTGAGGTCGTCGCGCTGGTCCACCAGGAACCTGTTGATCTTCAGCTGGTGCTGGTACCAGGCATCCGTTCCTCCGGTGCCCGCACGCTTGCCCTCGTTGCTGTTGTAGTACTGCGTGTCCGACTCCCAGGCCAGCGTGAAGTCGTACTGGTCGCGCGGCGTCGCGCCCGCGTTGTAGGGCGTGACCTGCGAGTCGCGGCCGCTGAGGTCGGTCGCGGCCCACCCCTCGGAGTGCTGCACCAGGAACGTGATCCTGCCGTCCTTCGCATGCCCGGCGACCGGCACCTGCGCCTCGAGGGTGAACGAGGTGGGAGCGCCGCCGGTGGTGACGTGGCGGTCCACCTCCTGCCAGCCGCCCTTCACGTCCTGCACGTAGAGCAGCACCTTGGCGTCAGCGTTCGCGGATCCCTCCCAGGCGACCCTGGCATCGGATCCGTCCTGCGCGCCGGCGGGGACGTCGACCGTGAACAGCTGATACGGCATGGCGGTCTTCGAGGTCTCGGCGACCTCGATTCCGTCCATGCGGGTCAGCTTCGCCAGCTCGTCCGCGGACAGCGCCCTCGCGTCGCCTCGGTCGCTCGACCGGCTGTCGGTCGTGGTGCCCGTGGCGACCTGCACCGCGGCATCCGTCGGCACGTACCGGTAGCCCTCTGCGAAGCAGAGCTCGAGGCGGTCGTCGACGTTGGAGCCGGGGCTGGCGACCAGATCGACCTTGTCGGCGTCGATCTTCGCGCCGTCGTCGGGGCTGATCAGCGTGGTGTGCGGCTTCTCGTCGGCCGTCGAGAACGCGATCGTGCTCGTGGAGCTGTTGCCGACCCTGTCCTTCGCCGTGATCACGGCGACGTGGTCGCCGGGCTCGAGCGTCAGCGAGGACGTCTTCAGCGGCAGCGCGATCTCCTTGTCGTCGAGCGTCGCGCTGACGCTGTCGAAGCCGGAGCCCTCATCGGTCACGGTCGCGTCGATCGTGAAGTCGCCGCGGTACTGGCGGCCGTCGGTGATCGTGCTGTCGATGCGGGGTGCGGTGTTGTCGACACGCACCGTGCGCGTCGCGGTGCGCTCGCCCTCGGATGCCGTGACGACGTGCTCGCCGTCCGCGACGGACGTGGTGTCCCACGTCGTCGAGACCGAGTCGAAGGCGTCCTCGGGGATGTCGAACGTGAAGAGGATGTAGACGAGGTTCGCATCGCTGAGCGCGATCCGCTCCGCGGCATCCGCCGGGCACGCCCGCTCGACGGGCTCCTTGCCCTCGCCGGCTCCCGTGCAGAGAGTCGGATGCAGCACCCGGCCGTCCGGCAGCACGAGGCGCGGGTTCATCATGGTGAAGTCGTCGTTGTTCTCGTCGAGGTTCGGCTCGGGCCAGGCCTTCGTGCCGGCGTACACGCCGAGCGTGATCTTCTCGCCGCGCACGACCTGGTCCACGGGCACCTCGGCGTCGACCGTGACGATGCGGTCGTAATAGCCCTCATCGAAGATCTTCAGCACATCGTCACCGAGCTTGAGGCCGTTGCGGAAGAACGAGTCGGTGCTGGTCGCCTCGATCGCGAACCTCGGCGCCTTCTCGAGCGACGACCGGGGGTCTGCGAGCGGCAAGCCGTCGACCCCGATCGAGAGCCGGCCCGGGTCGCCGTCGGTGGTGCCGACGATCGGCGTCCGGGCGTTGACGTACTGCCCGTCGGCCACGTTCAGCCGCACGGGCTCGACGGGCGAGTCGTCCAGCACGATCCGCACCGGGCCGAGAGTGGTCTCCAGCGTGCCGTCGCCGGCGGTGACCGAGTACTCCACCCAGCGCTTGCCGTAGACGTCGACGGCCGGGATCGAGTAGAGATAGCGTCCGGCCGTGCTGAAGGTGAGGTTGCGCTGCTCGGTGCCGCCCAGGCTGTCCTTCAGCGTGAGGGTCACCCGGCGCACCAGCACGTCGTCGGTGATGTCGAAGCCGAGCTCGATGCCGCCCGAGTCCGGCACCTCCGAGCCGCCGGTGAGGTCGACGATCCTCGGCGCCGTCCCGGCATCCGGGTAGGGCACGAACGACGGCGCGACCTGCGCGTCGGTCGCCCTGCCCGGTGTCGGGGTCGCGAGGCCCAGGATGGTCTGCGTGCTGCCGGCCGGATCGGCCGGAGTCCACATCGCCGCCGGGTCCGCAGGGCTCCAGGCGTACTGGATGGCGGTCGTCGGCGTGGTCTGCGTGTCATCGAAGTAGAAGGCGCGCGAGACCACGTGGCCCGACTTCGTCTGCAGCTGCAGACCGCGGGACCCGCCGTTGGCCATACCGCCGGATGCGATGGTGAGAATGCTCACGCCGAGCTTCAGATCGCTGCCCATCGCCTTGTTGAAGTCGGCGACGGTGAGTCCGGCGGCCACGACGGCCGGGTTCTGGATCCAGAGCACCAGTGTCTCGCCCGCGGCGATGGTCGGCTCGCCGGGGCCCGCGGGCCACAGCGTCGACGAGAGCGCCTTCGGGCTGGTCAGGTCGTTGTCCGTGGTCAGGTAGGCGAGCACGTAGTCACCGAAGTCCACCGGCTTGTCCGAGGCGTTGTAGACCTCGATGTACTCGTAGGCGTCGGAACCCGAGACATTCGCCGTGTCGGGGGCCACCTCGGTGATCTGCAGCAGCGGACCGTCGGAATCCGGGTCGGTCGGCTTGGTCAGTGCGCTGGTCACCTGCAGGGCGGTGATCGCTCCGGGCGTCGGCGCCGCAGTCGCGCCGGTCACGTCGTACTCCAGGAGGCGGGCCTCCGGGCTGCCGATCAGATCGGGCACCCCGAACTGCGCGTTCCACGGGGTCGAGCCGTTGCCGTCGTCGGCGGGCACCCACGCCCGGCTGAGGGTCTTGCCCGCGGCATCCGTCAGGCTGAACCCGCGGTTGCCGCTGTTCGCGAACCCGCCCTGCGGGCCGAACCGGAAGATCGGCGCGGCGGCATCCGTCATGCCGTAGAACGTGCGGAACTGGTCCTTCGTGAGTGCGCGACGGGGGTCGCCGTCGGCGTAGTTCATCCAGAGCACGGCGACGCCGCCGGCCGGGATCACGGCCGGCGCGTCCGCCTCGCCGTCGAGGTGGATCAGCGGCTGCACGGTGCCGGTGTTCCACTTGGACGTGTGGTACCTCACCTGGATGCCGGCGGCCTCGAGGTCGATCGGCTTGTCGGTGGTGTTCGTGACCTCGAGGTACTCGTACTCATCGGCGCCCGGGTTGTCGCCCTGGATCTCGGTGATCACCAGCGGCCAGTGCGCGCCGGCGTTTCCGTCGCTGCCGGCGACCGGAGCTGCGGGCGTCTCACTCGGGGCGGGGGCCGGCGTCGGGGCATCCGGCGTCTGCTCCGGCGCGGGGGCCGTCGTCGGGATGGGAGCCGGGGCGGTCTCCTCGGGAGCGGGTGTCTGGGTCGGCTCGGGCGCAGGAGTCTCGGTCGGATCGGCCGTCGGAGTCGGCGCCGGCCCCGTGGGGCTCGGCTCCGGAGTGGGAGTGCCCCCCTCGCTCACGCTCGGGTCGTCCTGGGCAAAGGCCGGGACGGCGGATGTCGGAAGCGCTGCGGCGCACAGCGTCGCCGCGACCACCGCGGCGAGCGCACCCGCGCCGGCACGGCGGAGAGCTTTGGGGAGCATGACGGAAGAGACCTGTTTCGACGAGGGACGCGGCAGAGGTGCCGCTCTCCTGTCTAGGGATCCCAGGTGGCCCGCAGGTGTCCGTCAGGCGACTTCCGCGCCCCGGAGGTGAATTCTCGGCGAACGTCGCTCGAGGATCACCAGACGCCGGGGGTCTCTCCCCTGGCCTCGGCGGACTCGCGCTGACGGCGCTTCACCTCGCGGATCAGCAGCAGCGACAGGACGAGCGCGCCCACCATGGCGACGCCGAGGATCACGAAGACCCCGACGTCGGGATCGACGATCTTCAGCACGTAGACCGCGACGACCGCCAGCGCGAGCACCAGCCCCTCGACGATGGCGAAGCGCACGAACAGCTTCTGCTGCCGCTGCATGGCGTCGCGGTCGGCACGGGCGACGCGCCCTGCGATCGAGGTGTCGTTCTCGGCATCCATGGCGCTCAATCTAACCGATGCCCGGCACCCTGTTCATGTCGATGTCTCCCGCCCGTCACACCCGGGTCACCCCCGGTCAGTTGGGTGGAGGAGCGTGCGCACGTCCCGGCGCGCGCTCCCTCCGAACGAAGGATCGACATGCACATCCGACCCGTCGCACGGCGCGGCAGAAACGTCGCCGCCGCTGCGCTCGTCACACTTCTCAGCGGTCTCGTGATCGCCCCCGCCGCCGCATCCGCTGCATCCGGCGCACCCGAGGTGCCGACCGCACCGCTCATCACCACCGACAGCACCTGGCACTATCTCGACGACAACACCGACCCGGCCCGGGGCGACGCGAATCTGCGCGCCTGGACCGCCGGCGGCTTCGACGACAGCAGCTGGAAGAGCGCGCAGGGGTCTTTCGGCGCCAAGAACGGTGCGCTGGGCAAGGTCGGCCCACATCAGCCGCGCACGCTGCTGACGCACTACATCGGCGACACGAAGACGACTGTGCCGACGTACTTCTTCCGCACCGAGTTCTCCCTCGACAAGGGCGTCGCCGAGCAGGTCGCCTCGCTGACGGGGACCGTGACCTACGACGACGCCCTTGTCGTATGGGTGAACGGCACGAAGGTCGCCTCCTACGTCGACGGGCGCATCACCGAGACCACCAACCTCGAGTACGCCGGTGACAGCAACGGTGATCCGCTCACGAGCACCTTCACCGCGAAGGGCGACCTGCTGCGCGACGGCGAGAACACCGTCGCGGTGGCGCTCTACCAGGACCGCGCGTCGAGCTCCGACATCTACTTCGACATGGCCGAACTCGCCCTCATCCCCACCGGCACGACTCCGGTCGCCTCACCGCCGTCGAGGGTCATCCTCACGCCGACCCAGACGCCCGAGACGTCGCAGTCGTTCTCGTGGCAGGCCGGAGACCCGTCGCAGACCACCGGGCAGGTGCAGATCGCCCCGGCATCCAGCGGCGACGTGCGCACCGTCGACGGCTACTCCGCAGGAGTGGTCAACGGCATCGCGAACCAGCACTTCTCCGCGACGGTCGACCGCCTCTCCCCCGCCACCGCCTACCGGTACCGGGTCGGCGTGGAGAACGGCTGGAGCTCGTGGCACGAGTTCCGCACCGCGGACCCGAAGGCGACCGACTTCCAGTTCGTCTACTACGGCGACGCGCAGATCGGCCTCGACAGCACGTGGCCCTCGGTGGTGAAGCAGGCCGAGGCGAACGCACCGCGCTCGATCGGCTCGGTGCACGCCGGTGACCTCATCAACACGTCGTCGAACGAGAACGAGTGGATCAATTGGTTCAAGGGCATGAAGGATGCCGCGACGACCACCAACGTGATGGCCGCCCCCGGCAACCACGAGTACTCCGGCGACAAGATGCTGACCGCGTGGAAGGCGAACTTCGAGTACCCGCACAACAACCCCGCGATCGGCAGTGTCGGTGAACTGGCGAACCTGGCGCAGGGCGACACCGACGTGGCGCGGCAGTACCGTGCCTACTTCGAGCACTGGGGCGAGTTCGCAAAGGAGACCGCGTACTACACCGACTACCAGAACGTGCGCTTCATCACCCTGAACGCGACGCGCGACACCACGTTCCTCACGCCCGGCAACCTGCCCGCGTGCACGGCGACGGGGTGCCCGAAGAACGATGTCGCCCGCCTGTGGACCCGCTTCCAGGCGGCCTGGCTCGACCACATCCTGAGCGACAGCCCGTCGAAGTGGAACGTGGTCACTTTCCACCAGCCGGTGTACTCCACCTCGGCCGGCCGCGACGAGCCCGTGCTGCGCGAGGAGTGGGTGCCGGTGTTCCAGAAGCACGACATCGACCTGGTGATGATGGGTCACGACCACACCTACGCGCGCGGCTTCAAGAACACGGATGCCACGGACACCCCCGGTCTGACCACCGGGCCGGTGTACATGGTGTCGAACTCGGGTGCGAAGCACTACGACCTCGAGACCGCCGAGAAGAACGTGTGGACGCTCAACGGCGCCACCCAGGTGCTGCGCGGCGAGAACGTCACCACCTACCAGGTGATCGACGTGTCGAAGGATCAGCTGGTCTACCGCTCGTACCTCGCCGAGAAGGTCGCCGGTGCGACCACCGACAAGAACGTCGGCGACGTGTACGACGAGTTCACCGTCACCAAGTACGACGACGGCGAGAAGTGGGTCACCGAGGCCGGTATGACTCCTCCCGCGCAGAAGGAGCCGGCGGCGATCTCGCTGGGCGCGTCCGAGGTGCGCGCCGGAGGCACGATGCAGATCACCGGCACCGGGTTCGCGCCGGGCGAGGACGTCGCCTTCGAGCTGCGCTCCGAGCCGGTCCGCGTGGGCACCGCGACCGCCGACGAGCAGGGTGCTCTGGCGGCATCCGTCACGATCCCGGCATCCACCCCCGCCGGCGAGCACACGCTCGCGGCGATCCGTGCCGACGGATCCGAGGTGACCGCGCCGATCACAGTCGCCGCGGGCGTGCCCGGCGGGACGCCGGGCGATGGGACGGACGGCCCGGATGCCGGCTCACCCGGTGCCCCGGGGAGCGGGTCGGACGCTGCAGGATCGGGGGCTTCTGCGCTGGCCACCACGGGCGCCGACAGCACGCCCTACGTGATCACCGC
>JAITUD010000049.1 GCA_031286555.1 Microbacterium sp.
GTGCGCATCAGGTGCCGCAGCTCGACGTTGGCGCGGCGCGCCTCCTCCGGCGTCGCGGCACGCTCATCGCGCAGCCGCTCGATCTCGCCGTGCAGGGCCAGCATCGCGGCGAGCGCGTCGTCCGGCACCGACTTCGCGATCCGGAACGACGGGATGCCGAGGGCGCGGAAGGTCTGCCCCTTCATCGCGCGCTCCAGCGCGATCTCCATCGTGCTGCGCTCGTCGAGGGGCTCGCCCTCGAGCAGCGCGTCGATGGTCGTGCCCAGCGCGCGAGCGATCGTCTGCAGCTGGGTGAGCTTCGGCTCGCGCTTGCCGGTCTCGATCATGGACAGCTGGCTGGGCGCCCGGTCGACGGCGGATGCCAGCTCTTCGAGCGTCATCCCGCGGGTTGTGCGCAGCTGACGGATGCGCCTCCCGATCGTGAGGGCATCGGTGTCTTTCGCAGCATCCGTGGTGCTCATGCGAGGGATTCTGTCACGAAAAGAGAAAACCAGCCAAATTTCTCACCTGATTTGGTCAGTCGGATACCGGAACTTCTCCCAGAGTGGATGTCAAGCCACCCCGGCAGACGCCATCCCGGCAGCACAGAGAGGACCACGGTCATGAGCACTCCCACCATCCAGACCATCCAGCCCACTACGACCGAGCAGCAGGGTCCCGCGATCACGGTCGCAGGTCCCGTCCGCGAGCGGTACGACGAGATCCTCACTCCTGCTGCGCTGGCGTTCCTCACAGAGCTGCACCACCGCTTCGCCGGCCGCAGGCACGACCGCCTCGCCGATCGGATGCGCCGCCGATTCGAGATCGGCAACGGTCACGACCCGCGCTTCCGCGACGACACCCGGCACATCCGCGACGACGCCGACTGGCGCGTCGCCGGCGCCGGCCCCGGCCTGGAGGACCGCCGCGTCGAGATCACCGGCCCGACCGACCCGAAGATGACCATCAACGCGCTGAACTCCGGCGCCAAGGTCTGGCTGGCCGACCAGGAGGACGCCACCAGCCCCACCTGGGACAACGTGATCGGCGGGCAGCTGTCGCTGCACGACGCGATCCGCGGCACCCTGGAGCACACCAGCTCCGACGGCAAGGTGTACCGGGTCACCGCCGACCAGACCCCCACGATCGTGATGCGCCCTCGCGGCTGGCACCTGGTCGAGAAGCACCTGAGCTTCACCGACCGCACCGGCCGGCAGATGGATGCCTCGGGCTCGCTGGTCGACTTCGGGCTGTACTTCTTCCACAACGCGCAGGCTCTGATCGACGGCGGCCGCGGCCCGTACTTCTACATCGCCAAGCTCGAGTCCAGCGAGGAGGCGAAGCTGTGGAACGACGTGTTCTCGTTCAGCGAGGACTACCTCGGGATCGAGCACGGCACCATCCGCGCCACCGTGCTGATCGAGACCCTGCCGGCCGCGTTCGAGATGGACGAGATCCTCTACGAGCTGCGCGACCACTGCGCCGGCCTGAACGCCGGCCGCTGGGACTACATCTTCTCGATCATCAAGAACTACCGCGGCCGCGGCGCCCGCTTCGTGCTGCCGGACCGCAGCGAGGTCACGATGACCGTGCCGTTCATGCGGGCCTACACCGAGCTGCTGGTGAAGACCTGCCACCGCCGCGGAGCCTTCGCCATCGGCGGCATGAGCGCCTTCATCCCGAACCGCCGCGACCCCGAGGTCACCGCACGAGCCATCGAGAAGGTCGCCGCGGACAAGCGCCGTGAGGCCGGCGACGGCTTCGACGGCACCTGGGTGGCGCACCCCGACCTGATCCCCACCGCGCAGGCCGAGTTCGACGCCGTGCTGGGCGACCGCCCGAACCAGCTGGATCGGCAGCGCGACGACGTGCAGGTGCGCGCCGAGGAGCTGCTGGACGTGCGCATCGGCCGCCCGATCACCGCAGACGGCGTGCGCGACAACGTCTCCGTCGCCATCCGCTACATCGAGGCGTGGCTGCGGGGCATCGGCGCCGTCGCCATCGACAACCTGATGGAGGATGCCGCGACCGCCGAGATCAGCCGCTCCCAGGTGTGGCAGTGGATCCACCAGAGCCAGACCGTCGAGGACGGCACCCCCATCACCGCCGAGTACGTCGAGGGCCTGATCGCCGAGATGCTCTCCACCACCTGGCGCACCGAGGGCAACCGCTTCGACGACGCCGCGGACGTGTTCCGCGAGGTCGCACTGCGGCCCGAGTTCCCCGCCTTCCTGACCCTGCCGGCGTACTCGCGCTTCCTCGTCGAGACCGCCTGACCACCCGAGCATCCGCCTCCCCAACGAAGGACAGAGAAATGACCCGCTATCAGGACGACATCGAGGCCATCCAGGCTCTGAAGGACAGCAACGGCTCGCCGTGGCACGCCATCGACCCCGAGGCCGCCGCGCGGATGCGTGCGCAGAACCGGTTCCGCACCGGACTCGAGATCGCGCAGTACACCGCCGACATCATGCGCCGCGACATGGCCGAGTACGACGCCGATTCGTCGGTCTACACCCAGTCGCTCGGCGTCTGGCACGGCTTCATCGGGCAGCAGAAGCTGATCTCGATCAAGAAGCACCTGAAGTCGACGAACAAGCGCTACCTGTACCTCTCCGGCTGGATGGTCGCGGCCCTGCGCTCCGAGTTCGGTCCGCTGCCCGACCAGTCCATGCACGAGAAGACGGC
>JAITUD010000009.1 GCA_031286555.1 Microbacterium sp.
TTCGAGCAGCTCGTCGTCATGGTCGACGACACCGCCGGCCAGCTGGGCCGCCTGTTCGGCGAGCTCGGCGAGCTGGAGGTCAACGTCGAGGACCTGCGCCTGGAGCACTCGCCCGGCGCGCAGTTCGGCCTGGCCGAGATCAGCGTCGCTCCGGCGGCACTGCGCGGTGCGATCGAGGGACTGGAAGCACGCGGATGGCGGATCGCAGGGAGCACGAATGACTGACACTTCGGCAAGCTCAGCACGGCGCACCAGCTCGCAGGTGGATGCCGCGAAGTTCATCGCCATCGACGGGCCCGCGGGCTCGGGCAAGTCGAGCGTCTCGAAGGAGATCGCCCGACGCCAGGGCTACGGCTACCTCGACACCGGCGCCGCCTATCGGGCGTTGGCCTGGCACGTGCTCGAGCGCGGTGCGGACACCGACGACGAGCAGGCGGTGCTGGCAGCGGCATCCGACTTCCCCCTGCAGCAGGGCCTGGACGCCGATGACCGCCGGGTGGTGGTCGGAGACGTCGACGTGACCGACGCGATCCGCGACCCTCGCGTGTCCGCCGCCGTGAGCGGCGTCGCACGCGTGCCCGCGGTGCGCGTGCAGGTGAACGAGGTCTTCCGGCGCCTGGTCGCCGACGCGCCCTACCCGGCCGTCGTCGTCGAGGGCCGCGACATCACGACCGTGGTCGCCCCGGATGCGCCGGTGCGCATCCTGCTGACCGCGGCACCAGAAGTGCGCGCCGCCCGGCGCGCCGCAGAGCTCGGCGGCGAGAACGCCGCCGCTGTCGCGGAGGCGCTGCACAAGCGCGACCGCAGCGACAGCGCGGTGGTGGA
The DNA here is from genome assembly GCA_031286555.1 of Microbacterium sp. GTDB lineage: Bacteria > Actinomycetota > Actinomycetes > Actinomycetales > Microbacteriaceae > Microbacterium. The sequence goes on from JAITUD010000009.1 coordinate 826, forward strand.
CTTCCTCACCGCCGCACCCGGGGTGGACGTCGTCGACTCCACCGACCTGGACTACCAGCAGACCGTCGACGCCGTGCTCGCGGTGATCGTCGAACGCCGAGGAGAACGAAATGGCTGACCCTACGAACGACTCAGGGCAGACGGAGTACGAAGGCGCGCCAGACCAGCTCGCCGAGAAGATGGCCGCTCTGGACGAGGAGCTCGCCGACCAGCGGGCCGAGGTGCTGCGCGCGTCGCTGTCGGACTACGAGCTGGAGGACGACGATGACGCGCTGCTCGCCGGCGTCTCGCTCGGCGAGGACGGCATCGAGTTCCTGCCCGCACTGCCGGTGGTCGCGATCGTGGGACGGCCGAACGTCGGCAAGTCCGCGCTCGTGAACCGCATCCTGGGCCGTCGCGAGGCTGTCGTCGAGGACACCCCCGGTGTCACCCGCGACCGCGTGACGTACAAGGCGGAGTGGCTCGATCGTCGCTTCACGCTCGTCGACACCGGCGGGTGGGAGCCGGATGCCCGCGGCATCGACCGTTCCGTCGCGGCGCAGGCCGAGGTCGCGATCGATCTCTCCGACGTGGTGCTGTTCGTCGTCGACGCGATGGTGGGCGCCACCTCGACCGACGAGCACGTCGTCCGCCTGCTGCGCAAGAGCGGCAAGCCGGTGTTCCTCGTCGCGAACAAGATCGATGACGCACGCCAGGAGCCCGAGGCCGCCGCGCTGTGGAACCTCGGTCTGGGCGAGCCGCACCCGGTCTCCGCGATCCACGGACGCGGCGTGGCCGACCTGCTCGACGCGATCATGGAGAAGCTGCCCGACGTGTCGGCTGTGGCCAAGGCTGAGATCGGCGGACCGCGTCGCGTCGCCATCCTCGGCCGGCCGAACGTGGGCAAGTCCTCGCTGCTGAACAAGGCCGCGGGGGAGGAGCGCGTGGTCGTCAACGACCTCGCGGGCACCACCCGTGACCCGGTGGACGAGGTCGTCGAGCTGGGCGGCAAGCTCTGGCGCCTGGTCGACACCGCCGGCATCCGCCGCCGCGTGCACCTGCAGCAGGGCGCGGACTTCTACGCGTCACTGCGCACCTCGGCTGCCCTGGAGAAGGCCGAGGTCGCGGTGGTCGTCCTCGACGTCAGCCAGCCGATCAGCGTGCAGGACCTGAACATCATCGACATGGTGCTCGAGTCCGGCCGTGCGCTGGTGCTCGCGTTCAACAAGTGGGACCGCCTCTTCGACGACGACATGGAGAACATCGACCGTCGCCGTTACCTGGAGCGCGAGATCGAGCAGGACCTCGCGCATGTCGCGTGGGCTCCGCGCGTGAACATCTCGGCGAAGACCGGCCGCCACTTCGACAAGCTCGTGCCCGCGCTCGAGCTGGCCCTGGAGAACTGGGATCGCCGCATCCCGACCGGCAAGTTCAACGCCTTCATCACCGAGCTCGTCGCCGCGCACCCGCACCCGCTGCGGGGCGGCAAGCAGCCGCGCATCCTGTTCGGCACCCAGGCGTCGACCCGCCCGCCGACATTCGTGCTGTTCACGACCGGGTTCCTCGATCCGGGCTACCGCCGGTTCATCCAGCGCCGCCTGCGCGAGCTCTACGAGTTCGAGGGCACGCCGATCGTCATCAACATGCGCGTCAGGGAGCGACGGCAGAGGTAGTCATGGCTGAGGGGACCTGCATCTTCTGCGCGATCGTGCGCGGGCAGGAGGTGGCGAGCATCGTCTACGAGGACGAGACCGTCGTCGCCTTCCTGGACAGGTTCCCCGTCACCCGTGGCCATCTGCTGGTCGTCCCGCGCGCGCACGCCGTCGGTCTCGAGGATCTCGATGCCGGTGACGGCGTGCGCGTCTGGGAGGTCGGCCGGATGCCGGCCGGCGCGCTGCGGCGGTCGGACATTCCGTGCGAGGGCATCAATCTGCTGCTGTGCGACGGGGAGGTGGCGTACCAGACGGTGTTCCACTTCCATCTGCACGTGATCCCGCGTACGGCGGGTGACGGCTGGACCGAGCTGGCGCACCCTGCGGCGGAGCGCGAGCGGGCGCTGCTCGACGCGGACGCAGACGCGATCAGGACAGCGCTCGCCGGCGACCGCGGCTGACGGGGAGCGCCTACGATGGCAGGTGGATGCCACCACTCCCGGCATCCGCTTGACTGCGCCCACGAGGCCCGCCGAAAGAGGATGCGATGACGCACACCCTGCCCCTGCCCGACTTCACCCACGAGCGCGTGGAGGTGATCACCGGGCCGCGGAGCGGGCTGATGATCACCGTCGCTCTGCACTCCTCGGTGCTCGGCTCCGCCCTCGGCGGTGCCCGGCTGTGGACCTATCCGCACTGGAGCGACGCGCTCGGCGACGCCCTGCGCCTCTCGGCGGCGATGACCCTGAAGAACGCGGCGGCAGGGCTGGACGCCGGTGGCGGCAAGTCCGTCATCCGGCTGGAGCCGGGCGAGACGCTGGATGCGGATCGCCGTCGAGCCGCCTTCCTCGACCTCGGCGACGCCGTCGAGCTGCTCGGCGGCGCGTACCGCACGGCCGAGGACGTGGGTTCGACGACCGACGACATGCTGACGGTGAGCGAGCGCACCGCGCACGTGGTGGGTCTGCCGCAGGCGACGGGCGGATCGGGCGAGCCGGCGGGGCCGACGAGCCTCGGCGTGTACGCGTCGTTGCAGGCCGTGCTGTCCAAGCTCACCGGCACGCCGTCAGCGTCGGGCCGTCGCGTGACGATATCGGGCCTCGGCCAGGTCGGCGGACGTCTCGCTCAGCGGCTCGCGGACGAGGGCGCCGTGCTGACGGTCACCGACATCAACCCCGCGCGGCGCGAGTTCGCCGCGTCGATCGGCGCGAGCTGGGCGGAGCCCGGCACCGAGCACCTGGTGCCCGGCGACGTGTTCGTGCCTGCCGGCATCGGCGGCATCCTCACCGACGACGTGATCGATGCGCTCGACGTGAAGGCCGTCTGCGGCCCGGCCAACAACCCGCTGGCGGAGCGTTCCGGTGCGGAGCGGCTCGCCGGACGCGGCATCCTGTACGCCCCCGACTTCGTCGTGAACGCGGGCGGTGTGATCTATCTGGACCTCGAGGCGAAGCAGCTCGGCACCAGCGAGGAGATCATGGCGCGCGTGGCCGGAATCGGCGACACGGTGAGCAGGATCCTGGACGATGCCGAAGCGCGGGGCATCACCCCGCTGGCCGCGGCCGAGGAACTGGCGGCGTCGCGGCTGCGCGCCGGCGTGGCGGTCTGAGATGAGCGGCGCGGGCATCGAGATCGAGATCCTCACGACGATCGGTGATTCCGATGCGGAGGCCCTCGCCTCGCTGCTCGCGCAGCTCTCCCGCACTGCGGTGTTCGACCGTGCACGGTTCGAGGAGATCATCGCGCACGATGCGACCGATCTCCTCGTCGCTCGTGCGGACGGCAGGATCGTCGGCATGGCGACGTTCGTCTCGCTGCCGCTGCCCTCCGGGCTCCGCGGACACGTCGAGGACGTCGCGGTCGACGAGTCGGCGCGCGGGCGCGGAATCGCCCGGATGCTGCTCACGCGCATGACCTTGCTCGCGGAGGAACGTGGACTGAGGACGCTCGACCTGACGTCGCGACCGTCGCGCGAGGCCGCGCTGAGACTGTACGAGTCCGTGGGCTTCGCGCCGCGGGAGACGAACGCGATGCGGTTCACGCCTGCGGGGCGCGTCGTGCGTGCGGTGGAGCAGCCATGACCGAGCGTCCGCAGGACCGCAGGGATATCGCAGAGGCGTTCGGCGCGGATGCGGAGCGGTACGACCGGGCGCGCCCGCGGTACCCGCGGGGCGTCGCGGACGCCGTGCTGGACGGGCTGCCCGCCCCGCGGATGCTCGACGTGGGCATCGGCACCGGGATCTCAGCGCTCACGTTCCGGGATGCCGGGGCCGAGGTCTCCGGCGTCGAGGTGGACGAGCGGATGGCCGAGATCGCGCGGCTGCGGGGCTTCCCGGTCGACGTGGCGCGCTTCGAGGACTGGGATGCCGGCGACTCGGTGTTCGACGCCGTGGTGTCGGGCCAGGCCTGGCATTGGGTCGACGCCGCAGCGGGCACCGCGGCTGCGGCGCGGGTGCTGCGGCCGGGCGGGCGGCTCGCTCTTTTCTGGAACGTCGGCGAACCG
>JAITUD010000064.1 GCA_031286555.1 Microbacterium sp.
CGCTCGGCGGCGCGCTGGAACGACTGCTCCACCACACCGTCGTCGAGCACCGTGGTGCCGGCCATGTCGAAGACGACGAGTTCGATGGGGATCATGCGAGTGCCTCCTGGGCGGTGATGGGGGCGGACGACGATGCCCACCCGAGGGTCTCTGAGAGGGCGGTCTCGGCGAGGCCGAGTCCGCAGGTCATTCCGATGCCGGTGGTCGCGGCGATCGCGAGCACGCCGTCGTCCACCTCTTCGCGGAGGAACTCGGCGGGGCCGGCTGCGTACACGCCCTGCCAGCGCTCCAGCACCCGGAAACGGTCCGCCGCGAACAGCGCCCGCGCCTCGTCGAGGAACGCGTCGAAGGCGGCTTCCGGCTGGAACGGCCCCGGCTGCGCGTCCTTGACGTGCGAGTCGCCGACCAGCAGCGACCCGTCGGGCAGCTGCGTGTACATCTGATTCAGGTCGAGCGCGGCGAGATCGGGGCGCTCGGCGTGCAGGCGGTCGCGCAGCGTCGCGGTCTCGCGCAGACCTGCGAAGCGCCCGTACCGCACCAGCGACCAGCCGGTCAGCAGCGGAGCAGTGAGGGGGGTCGGCAGATCGGCGGCGACGCGCATCATGTCGAGCGCGCAACGCTGGATGCCGGCATCCGCGGCGACTCCGGGCAGCAGCTGATCGAGGTCGTGATTCACCGCGACGACTACCTGCCCCGCGTCGATCGGGCCGTGGGTGGTGTGCACGCGGCCGGTCTCGACCGCGGTGACCGCGGTGCGGAACCGGAAGTCCACGCCGAGATTCCCGAGGTGCCGCACGATCGCATCGGCGGCCTCGCGCGGATTCGCCTGCAGGTCGGCCTCGATGTGCGCGCCGCCGACCAGATCGCCGCGGCGGAGCGGCGCGCGGCGGCGCAGCTCGCCGGCATCCAGCAGCCGGATGCCGCCGTCCAGAGCAGCCCGCTCCAGCACCGCGAGTTCGTCGTCGTGCCGGGCCGCGACCAGTGTGCCCGACTCGCGCAGCCAGAACCCGGCGTCCTGGGCCAAGCGCAGCCAGAGCTCCCTCGCGACGTCCGCGTAGCGGCGGGCCTCCCCGGTCTGCGCACCGATGCAGAGGTGCCCGAAGTTGCGGATCGTCGCGCCCACCGGGCGCTCGGTGCGGTCGACGACGATGACGCTGAGCCCGCGGCGCGCGGCCGCGTAGGCGGCGCCCAGCCCGACGATCCCCGATCCGACGACGACGACGTCTGCGCGGCTCATCGGAACACCTTCCTCATCCACATCGCGATGCCCTCGACGATCAGCACGGTCACGAGGATCATCAGCACGATGCTCGTCACCAGCGGGTAGTTCGAGCCTTGCCCGGCGTTCAGCAGGTAGTAGCCGATCCCGCCGCCGCCGACGATGCCGAGCAGCGTCGCCGCACGGATGTTCGTGTCGAGCAGGTAGAACGTGTGGCCGATCAGGGCGCGCGATCCCTGCGGCAGGGTCGCAGCGGCGTAGCGCTGCATCCGGGTGGCGCCCGCGGCGGTCATCGCGCGCTCCGGGCCGCGCGGAACTTCCTCGAACGAGTCGGCGATCAGCTTGCCGAGCAGGCCGATGCCGCCGAAGGCGAGGGCGATGGTGCCCGCCTGCGCGCCGAGGCCGGTGATCACGATCAGCACGATCGCGAGGATCAACTCGGGGATGCCGCGGATGATGACCAGCAGCAGACGGAACCCGCCCCTGACCCCGGCGTTCGGGGCGACGTTGCGCGCCGCGAGCGAGCCGATGCCGAGCGAGAGCACGAAGGTGATCAGGCACGCGGCGAGCGCGATCTTCACGGTGTCGAGCATGGCCCCGGCGATCACCGGGAAGCCGTAGTTGCCGAAGTCCGGCGGCCAGAACTTGGCGGCGACCTCGGGGATCTTCGCCCAGAAGGTGAGCAGGTCGCCCCACACGATGTCGCTCACCGCGACACCGGCGATCACGACGAGGATCGCGACGATGCCGGCGGAGACGTTGCGGATGCGCGCTGCGGTCCATGGCCGGCGCATCGCGGCGTCGACGCTTCCGGGTCCTGAGCGAGGAGCGGAGCGACGAGACGAAGGGCGCTCGGCCGTCACCTTCGTGAACAGCCGCACGAACACGCCCCGGCCCGCGTTCTCGCCCAGCATCGCCACGCGCACCGAGCTGGAGATGATCTCCATCACCACGCAGAGCAGGAAGATCACCAGGGCGATACCGAGGCCGAGTCCGTAGTTCAGCGACTTGAAGGCCTGCGACATGGCCATGCCGAGACCGGCGACGCCGACGTAGCCGAGCACGACCGAGCCGCGCAGGTTGATGTCGTTTCGGTGCAGCACGGTGGCGACCCAGCTGGGCAGCACCTGCGGCAGCACGCCGGAGAAGAACTCCTGCATCCGCGTTCCGCCGGCGGCGCGGATGGCGAGCCGCGGCCCCTCGTCGATCTGCTCGATCGCGTCGGCGAACATCTTCGAGATCATGCCGATCGAGTGGATGCCGATGGCGAGGATGCCGGGCAGGGTGCCGAGCGAGAACATCAGCACGAACACCATGGCGAGCACGACGTCGGGCAGCGCGCGGGTGAAGACTCCGATGAACCGGGCGATCGCGTGGGCGGTCCGGTTCGGCGTGGTGTTGGATGCCGCGAGGTAGGCGATCGGCACGGAGAGCACTGCCGCGAGCAGTGTTCCGGTCAGCACCAGTCCGACCGTGAGCACCGTGAGCTGCAGCAGCTCCTCGGCGGGCGGGAACTTCAGGCCGCCGACGCGGGCGAAGAAGTTCTGCGCGTTGCCCCAGCTGTCGGACAGGCCGGCGAACGAGATGTTCAGCTCGGCGAGGGATGCAACGGCGAGGCCGGCGATGACGACCAGCGTGATCGCGGCGGAGATGCGCTCCGGGCTGATGCGCCGGCGCGGGGCGCGGGCGTCGATGTCGGCCGGTGGCGGCGTCGCGGGCCGCTGCAGCCGGGGTGCGGTGATGGTCATGCCACCGGCTCCGCGGCGAGCAGCTCGGTCTCGAGCGCGTTGAGCTCGGCGGTGGTGGTGGCGACGCGGCCGTAGATCTCCATGACCTGAGCCTTGTCGAGGTCGTCGGTGGTGGTGTCGAGCACGACCTCGCCGTGCCGCAGTCCGACGATGCGGTCGGCCCTGTCGATGGCGTGGTCCACCTGGTGCAGGCTGCACAGCACGGTGAGCCCGTCCTCGGCGGCGATCTCCCGGATGAGTGCCATCACCTGCGAGCTCGACTCGGGGTCGAGCGAGGCGACCGGCTCGTCGGCGAGCAGGACCTCGGGGTTCTGCA
>JAITUD010000135.1 GCA_031286555.1 Microbacterium sp.
TTGAAGATCCACATCCACAGGAACGAGACGACGACGCCGGGGATCAGCCAGGGGATCAGCATGACGCCGCGCAGCACCTTGGCGCCGCGGATGCGGGTGTTCAGCGCGAGTGCGAGGCCGAAGCCGATCACGAACGGCGCGAGCGTGGTGCCGAGCGTGAAGACGATGGTCTGCCCCAGCAGGCGGAAGAAGTCGCCGGTGAGCACGTCGATGATGTTGTCGAAGCCCACGAACTCGCGACCGGGCTCGACCAGGCTCTGCTTGAAGAACGCGGTGACGAGCGCGGTGATCAGCGGGTAGACCACCACTGCGGCGAGCAGCGCGAGGCCCGGCGCGGTCAGCAGCAGGGCGAACATCCCGTTCGAGAGTCGTCGGGGGCGACGAGCTGACAGTTTATGTGAACTATCGAGAACTTCTGTCATAACTTGGGCATCCTTGACCTTCGGGCTGACCGGGGGAGCGAGGTGCGCTGCCGCGGAGATTCCCATGTTTCCTGCTTTCCCGGCGGTTCGTCAACCTGAGGTCGTCACGATCAAGTAACGAGAGAAGCTGTGAAGAAATGAAAAAACATGGGAAGTAAGGCCAGAGAACATCACCCAGATCGATGCTTGATTAGCGATTATCGATTAGTTAGGCTTTCGACTGGCCGCCCCAGCGGCCGTGCGGGTCCACACCCGTGCCCCTCGAAGAGCAATCGGAGACGCGATGAAGCGTGCACTGGCAACTCTGGCCCTGGCGGCGATGATCGGTTCGGCGTTCGCCGCCACCGCCCCGGCATCCGCCGCGGACGGACCCGCCCTCTACGTGGCACCAGGCGGTGACGACGCCGCATCCGGCACGATCGACGCGCCACTCGCCACGCTCGAGGGCGCGCGAGACCGCATCCGTCAGCTCAAGGCGGGCGCCGGACTGCCCGACGGCATGACCGTCTTCCTGCGCGAGGGGGAGTACCGTCGCAGCGCGTCGTTCACCCTCGGCGCGCAGGACTCGGGCACGGCGGAGCACCCGATCGAGTACCGGTCCTACCCGGGCGAGAAGGCGACGCTCACCGGCGGCAGCACACTGCCGCGCGACGACTTCGCCAAGGTCGCGGATGCCGCGGTCACCGACCGCATCGTCGAGGCATCCGCCCGCGACAAGGTGCTCGAGATCGACCTGAAGGCGCACGGTCTGACCGACTTCGGAGAGCTCAGCCGGCATGGCTACTGGAAGGCCAACGACGTCAGCACGACTCCGCCGATGGAGCTCTACATCGCGGGGCAGGGCATGACGCTCGCGCGCTGGCCCAACGCCGACGCGGCCACGCCGACCGTGCAGATGGGCGACATCGTCGACCCCGGCCCGACGCGGAAGGACGCCGACCTGCAGGACCGTGGCGGCACCTTCACCTACGGCTACGACCGCCCGAAGCACTGGACGGCGGCGAAGGACATCTGGCTGGACGGCATCTTCGGCTACAGCTGGGAGTGGTCCTACAACAAGATCGAGAAGATCGACCCGGCGGCGAAGACCATCACGCTGCGCTACGGCGAGATGTCCGGGATCATGAAGAGCTGGTTCCCCGACTTCCACTTCGCGCAGAACCTGCTGGAGGAGCTCGACGCACCCGGCGAGTACTACATCGACCGGGATGCCGGGAAGCTGTACCTGATCCCGAACGCCGCGTTCAGCTCGGGCGAGGGCGACGTCACCGTCACCACGCTGGACGAGCCGATGCTGCGCACCGACGACACCTCGTACGTCACCTTCGACGACCTCGTCCTGGAGTACGGTCGTGCCACCGCCGCCGTCATCCTCGGCGGCTCGAACGTGAAGATCTCGCACTCCGACATCCGCAACTTCACCGACGGCGGCGTGCTGATCAACTCGCCCGGACGCTACACCTACGACGGCATCCCGGTGAACCGCGGCGGCCGTGATCACGCGGTCACCGACTCGAAGATCACCCACGTCGGCGGCATCGGCGTGGTGCTGCAGGGCGGCGACAAGAAGACCCTCGAACCGGGGCGCAACCGTGTCGAGAACTCCGAGATCGCCGACTTCGCGTACTACCACAAGGCCTACAACCCGGGAGTGATGTTCGACGGCGTCGGCAACATCGCCAGGAACAACAAGATCCACGACGCCCCGCATCCGGGCATCATCGTCTACGGCAACGACCACCTGTTCGAGCGCAACGAGGTCTACGACGTCTGCAAGCAGTTCAACGATCTCGGCGCGATCTACATGAACTCCGGCAAGACGCCGCAGCAGCGCGGGCATGTCTTCCGCGAGAACTACTTCCACGACATCGGCGTGGGCATCGACGGCGTCGAGGGCATCTACGCCGACAACTTCACGTGGGATCTCACGATCGAGAAGAACGTGTTCGTGAACATGGGCAACTCGGCGATCAAGAGCGGTTCGGCGGACTACATCAACGCCAGCAACAACGTCTTCGTCGACGCCTACGTGCCCTACGACAACTACGAGCAGTGGATGGGGAACCAGGAGGGCAACGTGGTCGACCGCGACTACATGCCGGCCTGGAAGCAGGTCTTCGCCGACAACAAGGACTTCGTCGGCACGCCCTATCTCGAGAAGTACCCCGAGCTGGCGCACTTCTTCGAGGACGACCACTACTTCCCGAACCACAGCACCTACGCGAAGAACGTGGTCTGGAATCCGAACCGCAAGCCGATCGCCGGCCTGAACGACCAGGGCGCGAAGGACGGCAAGAACCTGCTGAACTACGGCGCGAACATGGTCGCCACGGCGGACCCCGGCTTCGTGGATGCCGCGAAGGGCGACTACACGCTGAAGGCCGACTCCGAGGTGTTCTCGAAGATCCCCGGGTTCGAGCCGATCGCCTTCGACAAGATCGGCGTGCAGGGGCATATCGGGCAGACCCAGTCGCCCGAGAAGGTGGCGCTGAAGGGCATCGCCTTCGACAGCGAGCGACTGGCCATCGACGCCGGTGACCAGGCCAGGGTGCGCGCCGTGCCGCTGCCTTGGAACGCGGCGGATGCCGCCGTCACCTACGCCTCCGCGGATGCCGCGGTCGCGACCGTCGACGCCAAGGGCATCGTGCTCGGCATGGGCCCCGGCACGACCACCGTCACCGCGACGGCGAAGTCCGATCCGACCAAGAAGGCGACCATCGAGGTCGTCGTCGCCGAGGGCGACGGAGTGCTGCACTTCACCGACTTCGAGTCGGGCGCGAACAGCTGGCCGACCGATCC
>JAITUD010000172.1 GCA_031286555.1 Microbacterium sp.
ACCTCGCGCAGGTCGTCGGCGAGCGCGTCCAGGATGTCGACCACGGGAGCGGCGTTCGCGCCGAGGATCTGCACCCAGAGCTCGGGAGCGGATGCTGCGATGCGGGTCGTGTCGCGCACGCCGGGACCGGCCAGGCGCAGCGCGCCCTCCTCGGCGTCGGCGAGGCGCGCGGCCAGCAGACTGGCGACCACCTGCGGCACGTGCGAGGTGAGCGCGACCGAGCGGTCGTGCTCCTCCGGAGTCATCTCCAGCGGCATCGCGCCCACGTCGAGAGCGAGTGCCTCGACGAGCGACAGGTCCGCAGGGCGGGTCTCCTCGTCGCGGCAGACCACCCATGGGCGGCCGATGAACAGGTCGGCCCTGGCCGAGATGGCGCCGCCGCGCTCGCGCCCGGCGAGCGGATGCGAGCCGATGTACCTGGTCAGGTCGACACCGCGATCGCGCAGCGTGCGGTACGGCTCGAGCTTCACGCTCGCGACATCCGTCACCACGGCATCGGGGAAGCGCGCCAGCTCCGCCTCGATCACGTCGGCCGTCACGTCCGGCGGCACGGCCACGACGGTCAGCACGGGACGGTCGTCGGCGGATGCGGCGCGGCCTGCGCCGTAGTCGATGGCGAGGCGCAGCTGGGCAGGCGAGGCATCGGCGAGGACGACGTCGACGCCCTTCGCGCGCAGCGCATGGCCGATGCTCGCACCGAGCAGGCCGGAGCCGACGATGCGCACGGTGCCCGAGACACGTGAAGCGCCCGAGACGCGCGACTGCGTCGCGGCACCATGGCCTGGTTCGGTCACTGCTTCTCCTGCACGTCTCCCGGCGTGGCATCCGCAGGGCTTCCCTCGCGCGACAGAGTCAACAGCGCGCCGAGTTCGATTTTACTCAGTTCGCGGCTCTTCCCGGCAGGGAGCGTTCCCAGGTGCAGCGGGCCGAACTGCCGGCGCACCAGGTCGACGACCGGATGCCCCACTTCGGCCATCATCCGGCGCACGATGCGGTTGCGCCCGGAGTGCAGCGTGAGCTCGACCATGCTGGAGCCGCTGCCTGCGCGCGAGGTGTCCAGCAGACGTGCCTTGTCGGCCTTAATGAAGCCGTCCTCGAGGTCGAAGCCCTTGGTGAGCTTCGCGATGGTCTGCGCCGTTACCAGCCCCTTGACCTTGGCGATGTAGACCTTCGTGACCCCGAAGGACGGGTGCGCGAGGACGTGCGCCAGCTCGCCGTCGTTGGTGAGGATGAGCAGGCCGCTGGTCTCGGCATCCAGCCTGCCGACGTTGTACAGCCGCTCGTCGTACTCCTTCGTGAAGCGGCGCAGATCAGGACGCCCCTTCTCGTCCTTCATCGAGCTGACGACGCCGGTGGGCTTGTTCAGCATCACGTAGCGCTTCGAGACGTCGAGCTGCACCGCCGTGCCGTCCACGTCGATCAGATCCTTCTCGGGATCGATGCGCGTGCCGAGTTCGGTGACGGTCCGCCCGTTCACACGGATGCGGCCCTCCACGATGTACTGCTCGACCACGCGCCGCGAGGCGACGCCCGCGTTCGCCAGAGCCTTCTGCAGGCGGATGCCCTCGGGTGCTTCGTCAGTCATGAACCAATTCCTTCGTCGAATCCGTCTGCACCGTCGTCGAGCAGCGGCGAGATCGGCGGCAGCTCGTCGAGCGAGTTGATGCCGAGGTTCTGCAGCAGCTGATCCGTCGTGCCGTAGTTGATGGCGCCGGTCTCGGAGTCGGCGAACATCTCGGTGATGAGTCCGCGTGCGAGCAGGGTCCGCACCACGGAGTCGACGTTCACCGCACGGATGGACGCCACCTGCCCCCGCGTGACCGGCTGCTTGTACGCGATGACGGCGAGCGTCTCCAGCGCGGCCTGCGACAGCCGGGCCGGCGCCTGGCCGCCGATGAACTCCGCGATCAGGTCGTCGTGGTCGTCGCGGACGTACATCCGCCAGCCGCCGCCGACCTCGCGCAGCTCGAACCCGCGCCGGGGTCCGGTTCCTCGACCGTCGTAGTCGTCCACGAGCGTCTCGAGCGACTGACGCACCGCCGGCACCGGAGACCCGACGGCGGCCGCCAGGGCGACCAGCCCGATCGGCTCGTCGACGATCAGCAGGATCGCCTCCAGCCGCTCGGTGAGCGGAGTCTCCAGAGTCACTTCGATCGCAGCGATGTCATCGGTCTCGCGCAGTTCATCGGTCATAGTCGGCTCCCAACGTCGCCAGCATCTCGTCGGACCAGCTCTCGGCGGACCAGCGCAGCGTCAGCTCGCCCAGCGGCTCCAGCTGCTCGAAGGACAGCGCAGCGTGCCGGTACAGCTCCAGCACCGAGATGAACCGCGCCACGACGACACCCGGCTCGGTGGAGCCGGCCACGAGCTCGCGGAAGGTCAGTGCCTCGGTGCTGCGCAGCAGGGTCACCACGATCGCCGCCTGCTCGCGGATGCTGACCAGTGGCGCATGCAGGTGATCGAGCCCCACCGAGGGGATCTCCTTCGGTGCGAATGCCAGCAGCGCGAGCGCGGCGAAGTCGTCGGTGCTGAGCGTCCACACCAGCTCGGGCGTCTTCTTGCGGTGCTTCTCCTCGATGGGCACC
>JAITUD010000178.1 GCA_031286555.1 Microbacterium sp.
TCGGCGACCGCGCCGAGGTCGATGTACATCCGGCTGAGGTATCCGCCCTCACGCGGGATGTGCAGGATGTTGCCGGCCTCGGCGTTGATCGCGCACTTGGTGCGCCAGTCGGGGAAGTCGGTGTTCACCAGAACGTCCATGACACCCCAGGCGTGCGCCGAGATGCCGCCGACGTGCTTGCGGCCGATGGCCTCGCGCACGCCGCTTCGGGCACCGTCGCAGCCGGCGACGTACTTCGCGCGGATCGTGCGGTCTCCGGACGCCGTGCGCACCTGCACCTCGACGGGGTACTCCCCCGCCTCGTGCACGGTGAGCCCGGTGAACTCCACCCCGTAGTCGGGCACGATGCGTCCAGGGCCGTTCTGCGCGGCCTCGGCGAAGTAGTCCAGCACGCGGGCCTGGTTCACGATCAGGTGCGGGAACTCGCTGATCTTGTAGCCGTAGTCCTCGGTGCGGCTGGTGCGGATGATGTTCTCGGGGTTCTCCGGGTCGGGTCCCCAGAAGTTCATCCAGCCGATGTTGTAGGCCTCCGCGATGATGCGCGGCGCGAACCCGAAGGCCTGGAAGGTCTCGACGCTGCGCGGCTGGATGCCGTCGGCCTGGCCGAGCACCAGGCGGCCCTCGCGCTTCTCGATGATGCGCGTGACCACGTCGGGGTACTGCGACATCTGCGCCGCCAGCAGCATTCCCGCGGGCCCCGAGCCGACGATGAGCACGTCGACCTCGTCGGGCAGCTCGGCGGGGCGGTCGATTCCGGTGCCGGATGCCGGCAGCACCCGCGGGTCCCCGGAGACGTAGCCGTGGTGATGGAACTGCATCGTCGTCGATTCCTTCCAAGTGTTCTATATTCGAACACAGAGTTCTACTATTGAACAGATCGTATATGAAAGGGGCCCCCTTGGCCACCCCCGCCTCGCAGACGCTCAGCCGCGGCATCCGGATCCTGGAGGTCCTCGCCGACGGGCCGGGCGCGCTCTCGATCGACGACGTCGCCGCACAGCTCGAGGTGCACCGCTCGATCGCCTACCGCCTGCTGCGCACGCTCGAGGACCACGGACTCGTGTCGCGGGATGCCGCAGGACTGGTCGCCCTCGGCCCGCGGATGGCCGCCCTGGCCGCCGGCGTCGCGCACGACCTGCAGGCCGAGGCGCTGCCCGAGCTGACCGCGGTCGCGAACGAGCTCGGCCAGACCGCGTTCCTGGCGGTGCTCGACGGCGACGAGTGCATCACCCTCACCAGCGTCGAGCCCCGGCACGCGGTCGCCAATGTCGCGCAGCGGCCGGGCGCCAGGCATCCGGTCACCGTGGGCGCGCCGGGCAAGGCCATCCTCACGCAGCTGCCGGACGCCCAGTGGCCGGCTGCCGGTGCGGCGCTGCGCGCCGAGGTCGACGCCGCGCGCGAGCGCGGTTACGCGACCAGCCACGACGAGGTCATCCCCACCGTGCAGTCGATCGCGGTGCCGCTCGTGCTGCGCGGCAAGCGCCCCGCCGCACTGGCCGTCGTGCACGTGGCATCCCGCTTCGACGACGCCGAGGTCGCCGCCCGCCTGCAGCGCTCGGCAGCGACCATCCGCGAGGCGCTGGGCGGCTGAAGCGGGATGCCGGCGGCTCACGCCAGCCGATACTCGGGCAGGCTGTCGTCGGTGGCGAACGCGTCGGTCATCCAGAGCATCGTCCGGTACATCAGCCGGTTCGTGAACATCCGGTCCCGCATCCGGATACGACGGGCGGAGGGCGGTGCGAGGAACGGCCCGGCGTTGCCGGTGCGGGCGACCTTCGTGGGCTTGCGCATCCGCCTGTCGTAGGCGGCGAAGGCGACCTCGTGGTCACCGCCGGCGGCGACCAGCTCACCGGCGAGCACGTAGGCCCCCAGAAGCGCGAGCCCGGTGCCGAATCCGCCCAGGGTGTTCGCGTAGCCGGCGTCGCCGACGAGCGCGACGCGGCCCCGGGTGAAGGTCGACATCCGGGTGCGGGTGAGCGCGTCGAGGTAGAAGTCGGGCGCCGCGCTCGCGGCCTCCAGCGCCGCCGGGACACGCCAGCCCCCATCCGCGAAGGCGGATGCGAGGAAGGCCCGCTGGGACTCGACGTCGCGACGGTCGTAGCCGCCGGCATCGCCGCGGAACACGAACAGTGCGGGAGCCTTCTGGCCGCCGAGCAGCACCAGCCGGTCCGGGGTGTTGTACCCGTAGGCGACCGCGCGCCCACTCGGGAGCGCCGTCTCGAGCCCGTCCAGCGCCACCTCTCCACTCGCGACCGCGTAGTGGTAACCGGAGGACTCCACGAAGTCCCGTTCGGGTCCGAACGCCAGGCGCCGCACGGCGGAGTGCACCCCGTCGGCACCGAGCACGAGATCGAAGCGCTCGGCGGCGCGCTTCGCGAACCCCACCTCGACCCCGTCCGCCGTCTCGGACATCGCCGTGATCTCGTCGCCGAAGACGTACTCGGCATCGCGATCGGAATGCCGATGCAGGATGCCCGCGAGATCCCCCCGCAGGATCTCGAGATCACCGCCGATGAACTCCCCCGGCACCACGGCCTGCACGCGGTCGTCGGCGTCGACCATGCGCCAGTCCGTCTTCGCCGTCTGGTGCGCGCGCACCTCGTCGAGGATGCCCGTGCGCGCGAGGAGGTCGAGGTGTGTGCGGCCCTTGAAGTCGACGGCCTGACCGCCCGGCCGCAGGGCGGGCGCCTTCTCGACGACGGTCACGTCGAACCCGTTGCGGCCGAGCCAGCGGGCGAGTGCGGGGCCGGCGATGCTCGCGCCGGAGATGAGGATCTTCTTCACAGTCATGAGGTGCTCCTTGATGAGGTTCATTAATTGCGTCCTAGGGACACAATAACTAATCGCGTACGATGGACGCAATAACTTTCTCGAGGAGGGCAGATGGCCGATCAGGACGACTCCGCTGCGGCCGGGGTGCTGTGGAGCACCCCCGCGCCGGCACGCCGGGGGCCGAAGCCGAAGCACACCCTCGACGGCATCGCCGAGGCCGCATCCGCCATCGCCGACGCGGAAGGCCTGGAGGCCGTCACCATGCAGCGCGTCGCCCAGCGCCTCGGAACGACGAAGATGGCGCTGTACCGCTACGTCCCCGGTCGCGCCGATCTGGATGCCGTGATCCTGGACCGTGCACTCGGGGCCCCGCCGGCGCACTCGGGGACGACCTGGCAGGATGCGCTCACCGACTGGTCACGCGCCCTGTACGCACGGGCGCTGGAACGGCCGTGGACAGTCGAACTGGCGCAGAGACCGCATGTGCCGGGCCCCGAGGAGCTCAGCTGGTACGAGCGCGGACTGGAGGCCACCGACGGACTGGCGCTGACCGCCGGCGAGCGACTCGACCTCCTTGCCCTGCTCTCCGGCCACGCGCTCTCACTGGTGCGCCAGCAGGCGGGCTCGTCGACCCCGGAGGAGGAACTGGCCTCGCAGCTCGGCCCGGTCCTCGCCGCGCGCGCCGACCGGTATCCGCGCGCGGTCGCCGCCTTCGCCGAGGCCGGCCGGGAGGGCTCCCGCGACGACGCCCTCCTGTTCGGGGTGCGCCGCATCCTCGCCGGCGTCGCGGCGCTGCTCGAGGAGCGGCGCGGCACGGGCGACTGAGTCTGTGCGCCTCGACGGCGGACGCCGCGTCGCGCTATGTTCTGTTCCGTTCGTTCGACGACAAGGAGCGGAATTGGTCGCTGAAGCCCGCCACGACGCGATCCTGCGCGAGCTCGAGCTGCGCGGCACGCTGAGCAGCTCCGAGATGGCGAGTCGGCTGCGGGTCTCGGCGATGACCGTGCGACGCGACCTGCAGGACCTCGAGCGTCGAGGACTGCTCCGGCGTGTGCACGGCGGTGCCGCGCACACCAGAGCCCCCGGCGCTCGGACACCGACCCACCCCGTCGCGACGATCGGGATGCTGGTGCCGACGACCACGTACTACTTCCCCGAAGTGATCCGCGGCGCCGCCGAGGCCGCGGGCGGTCTGAACTGCCGGCTGATCGTCGGCGCCACCGACTACTCTCCGGACGAGGAACTGCGGCAGGCCGCCCGGATGATGGCCGCGGGCGTGGACGCGCTGATGATCACGCCGCACGCCGACCTCGCATCCGGATCGCCGCTGCGGGACCTGCTCGAGGCCGCCGCGATCCCCGTGGTCCTGGTGGAGCGCGCACTCGACGACAGGGTCGCGGAGCGTCTGGACTGGGTGCGTTCCGACCACGCCGCGGGCGCGGAGACAGCCGTGGACCATCTGCTCTCCCTCGGCCACTCGCGGATCGTCCTCGCCGCACGCCCCGCTGCGACCGTCGGCGCACTCCGTGAGGGCTTCGACCGCCGGCTTTCGGACAATGCCTCCGTCGCCGTCGGCACATGGCATCCGCTCAGCACGCCGCCGGCAGGACGGGGCGTGCTGATCCCCGAGCTCGAGGCTCTGATCGACACCTGTCTCGACGAGCGGGCGACCGCCGCCCTCATCCTCGGCGACGCCGATGCGATGGCGTTCGCAGACCTCGTCATCGGGCGCGGGCTGCTCATCCCCGAGGACATCGCGATCGTCGCCTACGACGACGAGATCTCCGGCCATGCAGCCATCCCGCTGACCGCAGTCGCCCCGCCGAAGCGCGAGCTGGGCAGCGCGGCCGTGCGTCTGTGCATGGACCGGATGCGGCAGCACGAGCATGGGTCGCAGACGATCATCCGCATGGTGATGCTGCCCACCCTCGTGGCGCGGGAGTCCACGATCGGAGCCGGCGCCGCCTGAGTCACTGTTCGCTTTTGTGCGTTCGGTCATGATTTCCTTGCCTCCCGCCACGTCGCTCAGGAGAATCGCTTCGCACGGTCGCCCACCCGTGTGCTCCTCACCCGTTCGAAGGAGAACGATGTCCTCCCCCACCCCCGCCCCCATGCAGCTCTCCCGTCGCACGCTGCTCGCCACCGGCGCCGCCGCAGGACTCTTCGCGCTCGCGCAGGTCGCCCTCCCGTCGCAGGCTCAAGCCGCCACGACGGGTGCCGGCAGGAAGCCGACCATCACGACGCTCGGTCCGGGCATCGTGCAGTACTCGCTGATGAGCGGCGGCCGCGTCGGCGACATCTACTACGTCGGCTCGCGCACTCTCGACCCCGCGGGCGTCGTCGGAGTCGATCTGACCAGCGGCAAGGTCGCCCAGCAGACCACGCTTGAGACCGGATACGCGATCCAGGCACTCGCCGCCGATCCCGATCGAAACGCCCTGTACATCGGCGTGCTGCAGAAGAGCGAGGGCGCGCAGGCGAACCTGTATCGCTGGGACCTGTCCGCCCCGAACCTGCCCGCGGCGCCGATCGGCCGCATCGGCGACCGAGACGTGCGCGACCTCAGCGTCGCCCCGGACGGCACGCTGTTCGCCGTCGGCGGCGGCAGCGCGACGGCACCGGCGCTGTGGCAGTGGAGCCCGGCCACCGGCTCGGTCACCAGCCTCGGCATCCCGGACGCCACGGCCACCCTCGCCCGCGCGGTCGCCGCCACCGACGCGCACGCGTACTTCGGTGCGGGCAGCACGCTCGGCGGCGGCGGCTCGACCTCGCGCGCGTCACTGTACGCCTACGACCGCGCGAAGGGCGGCTTCACCGACATCACGCCGGTCAGGATGCTGCCCGATCCCAGCATCCGGGAGCTTGCCGTGCTGAACGGCGACCTGGTCGTGTCGACGGCGGGGGCAGCCGAACCGACGAAGCTCGCCGTGCTCTCGACGGATGATCACTCGGTGCGCGCGATCATCACCTCGATCGGCAAGACGGCGAAGAACTTCACCGCCGTCGGCGACACGATCTACTGCGCCAACGAGACCGGTGTCCTCGCCTGGGCCCCCGCGGCCGCCACCCTCGAACAGCTCGATCTCGGCCTGCTCGATCTCGGCGAGATCTGGGGTCTCGACGCCCGTGGCGGGAACCTCGTCGCAGCCTCCGGTTACGGCTTCCTCGGCGAGATCACCACTGCCGGCAGCACCGTGCAGACCATCGACCTGAGCGCGGCAGGCGCCCCGGTGAGCGCGCAGACGTGCATGGGCGTCGCCGCAGGGGGCGGCTTCGCGTACGTCGGCGGAAACGGCGGCATCGCCCGGCACGATCTGGCCACCGGTGAGGTCGTCAATCTGCTGCTTCCGGGTGAGGCGAAGGACGCCGAGGTCCTCGACGGCGTGCTCTACACGGGTCAGTACAGCGGGCAGGGCATCTGGCGCTACGACCCGCGCTCCGGCGCACCGATCACGCGCGTCGCCTCGTTCCCCAGCACGCAGAACCGCCCGCTGGACACCGAGTGGGATGCTTCGCACGGGCTGCTCCTGGTCGCGGCGCAGGCCGACACAGAGGGCGGGGGGTCCATCTGGACCTACGACCCGGCGACCGGCGCGAACACGTGCACGGTCAACCCGATCGACGACATCCAGCTGGTGCGCGCCGTCGCCGTCGCCGACGGCGTCGCCTACCTCGGTGGCGACAACGCGCAGAAGACCGGCCCGCGCGGCACGATCGTGGCCTGGGATCCGGTGTCCCGGACCGAGCTCTGGCGACTCGAGACCGGTGGGGCGAACGGCATCGCATCGCTCGAGACGCAGGGAAGGCATCTGTTCGCACTGACCCTGCGCGGCACGCTGATCGTGATCGATCGTCCCACCAGGGCCATCGTGCACACTGCGGACCTGCGCAGCATCTGCCCCGGGTTCTCAGCGATGAAGGCCGCCCGTGGGGCGGTGTACGCGGTCTCGGACTCGACGCTCTTCCGCATCGACCGCCGCTCGTTCGCGGTGACGGTGGTGGTGCCCGAGATCGACGGCGGCTGGTACAGCGGACCGCATCTGAACATCGACGAGGACGAGGCGATCTACACGCTTCGGGGCCGCGACCTGGTCAAGGTGGTCGACTTCCCGCAGTCCTGAGGTGCGCCCGCGCGGTGCACCTGTCGCGCTGCTCACGCTTTGACCCGCTGGGCGACTCAAAGCGTGAGCAGCGCGAGGAGGTGTGCCGCGGATCAGGCCCGGGACATCCCGTAGATCGGGCTGACCGACTGCTCCTCCTCGCTGTCCGGTCCCAGCGGGATGCCGGAGCGGTCGCGCAGCAGCAGGGTCGCGATCAGGCCGATCAGCGTCATGCCGGCCAGGTACCACGTGACGGCCTGCGTCGAGCCGGTCGCGTCCACGATCGCCGTGGCGATGGTGGGCGCGAAGGCGCCACCGGCGATCGCACCGATCGCATAGGAGATCGAGACGCCGGAGAACCGGATGCTGGCCGGGAAGAGCTCGGTGTACAGGGCCGCCTGCGGGCCATACGTGAATCCGAGGCCGACGGTGAGGATCGCCAGGCCGGCGAACAGCAGCCAGATCTGCCCGGTGTTCACCAGCGGGAAGAGCGTGAACACGCCGACCAGTTGCAGGATCCAGCCCAGGATGTAGGTGTTCCGGCGACCGATGCGGTCCGAGATCCATCCTGCGAGGAGCGTGGTGAGCAGCCAGGTGACCGCAGACCCCGTGACGGCCCAGAGCACGGGTCCGCGCTCGAGTCCGATCGACCCCTCGGGGTTGGTCGCGTATCCCTGGATGTACCCGCCGGTTGTCATGTAGCCGACCGCGTTGTTGCCGGCGAAGACCAGCGCAGCGATGATCACGAGCAGCAGGTGCTTGCGGAACAGCTGCACGATCGGCATCTTCGCCTTCTCCTTGCGCTCGGCGAGCTCGGCGAACACGGGGCTCTCCTCCACGCGACGACGCACGTAGTAGCCGACCAGGATCAGCACGACGCTGAGCAGGAACGGGATCCGCCAGCCCCAGGCCACGAACTGGTCGCCGGGGGCGATCGCGGTCATCAGCGCCATCACTCCCGAGGCCAGCAGCAGACCGAGCGGTACGCCGATCTGGGGCGAGGCGCCGAAGACGCCGCGCTTCGTGCGCGGGGCGTGCTCGACGGCCATCAGCACGGCACCGCCCCACTCACCGCCTGCGGAGATCCCCTGGATGATGCGCAGCAGCACGAGCAGGATCGGGGCGGCGATGCCGATCGCGTCGTACGTCGGCAGCAGACCGATCAGTGCTGTCGCCGACCCCATCAGGATCAGCGTCCACATCAGCACCGTCTTGCGCCCGAGCTTGTCGCCGAAGTGTCCGGCCAGGAAGGCGCCGAGCGGGCGGAACAGGAAGCTCACGCCGACCGTCGCGAACGCGATCAGTGCGCTGTTCGCGCCGAGCGGGGCGAAGAACAGCTGCCCGAACACCAGCCCGACGGCCGTGGCGTAGATGAAGAAGTCGTACCACTCGACCGTGGTGCCGACGACGGTGGCGAAGACGACGCGACGCCTGTCGCCGGGTGATGCGATGGTGCCGGTCGGGGTGAACCCGTCCTGATCTGAGCCGCTCATTGTCTCTCCTTCGAGGGGGACGTCGTTGTCGCGGCTGCCGGAGAATCCGATGCTTGCCGCCGGGTACCAGGATGATATACGATTTCGAATACGACGCACAAGAGCCGCGCAAGGAGGCGCCCGTGAGCCAGCCGATCCCCCACCCGGGCAAGATCATCGCCATCCACCTGAGCTACGCCTCCCGCGCGGATCAGCGCGGCCGGCGGCCCGCCGCCCCGTCCTACTTCTTCAAGCCGACCTCCTCGGTCGGCGCCACCGGCGGCGTCGTCGAGCGCCCCGCAGGCACAGAGCTGCTCGCCTTCGAGGGCGAGATCGCACTGGTCATCGGCACCGCCGCCCGCCGCGTCCCGCTCGAGGACGCCTGGTCGCACGTCGGCTGGGTCACCGCATCGAACGACCTCGGCCTCTACGACCTGCGCGCGAACGACAAGGGCTCGAACGTGCGCTCCAAGGGCGGCGACGGCTACACGCCGATCGGCCCCGACTACCTCGACGCCCGTGCCGTCGACCCGAACGCGCTGCGCGTGCGCACCTGGGTGAACGGCGAGCTGCGCCAGGACGACACCTCGGCCGGCATGATCTTCCCGCTCGCGCAGCTGGTCGCCGACCTCTCCCAGCACTTCACGCTGCAGCCCGGAGACGTCATCCTCACCGGCACCCCTGCGGGTTCGTCGGTGATCGTGCCCGGCGACGTCGTCGAGATCGAGGTGGATGCTCCGGATGCCGGGCTCTCCTCCGGCCGGCTGACGACGACCGTGACCGAGGGCGACGAGCCCTTCGACGAGTCGCTCGGCTCGCTGCCCGCCGTCGACGATCTGCAGCGCACCGAGGCCTGGGGCTCCCGCGCGGAGGCCGGGCTGCCTCCGGTCGCCGCTCCGGCTCCTGAGCGAGCGAAGCGAGACGAAGGACTGTCCCCTGAACTCCGCGCCAAGCTCGACCTCGCTCCCACTGCCGGTCTCTCCAGCCAGCTGCGCAAGCGCGGCCTGCACTCCTGCTTCATCGACGGCGTGTCCGCGAACCTGCCCGGCACGAAGATCGTCGGCACCGCGAAGACGCTGCGCTTCGTCCCCGCCCGTGAAGACCTGTTCAAGAGCCACGGCGGCGGCTACAACGCGCAGAAGCGCTGCTTCGACGCCATCCGTCCCGGTGAGATCGTGGTGATCGAGGCCCGCGGCGAGGCCGGGACGGGCACGCTCGGCGACATCCTCGCGCTGCGGGCGAAGACCCTCGGCGCCGCCGGCGTCGTCACCGACGGCGGCGTGCGCGACTTCGACGCGGTCGCCGAGATCGGCCTGCCCGTCTTCTCGCAGGGCGCGCATCCCTCGGTGCTCGGCCGCAGGCACGTGCCGTGGGACGTCGACGTGACGATCGCCTGCGGCGGCGCGACCGTGCAGCCCGGCGACATCATCGTCGGCGACGGCGACGGCGTGATCGTCATCCCCGCGAATCTCGCCGAGGAGGTCGCGGACGCGGCCCTCGCGCAGGAGGACGAGGACGCCTGGATCGCCGAGCAGGTCGCCGCCGGGCATCCGGTCGACGGACTGTTCCCGATGAACGCCGAATGGCGCGCGAAGTACGACCGGCGGGACCGATCATGAGCATCCCCGCCCCGCCCACCAGCAAGTCCGAGGCCGCCTACGCCTGGATCTGCGAGCGCATCGCGAACCACGCGTTCGGCCCCGGCTACCGACTGGTGCTCGGCGCGATCGCCGACGAGCTCGGAATGAGCGTCGTTCCCGTGCGCGAGGCGATCCGGCGGCTCGAGGCCGAGGGGCTGGTGACCTTCGAGCGCAACGTGGGCGCCCGCGTCACCCTGGTCGACGAGAGCGAATACGTGCACACGATGCAGACGCTCGGCCTTGTCGAGGGCGCCGCCACCGCGCTCTCCGCCCCGCTTCTGCTCGAGGACGATCTGGAGCGCGCCGACGAGATCAACGGCCGCATGCGGCACCTGCTCGACCACTTCGACGCGCACGCCTTCACGGCCCTGAACCGCGACTTCCACTCCGTGCTCTACGAGCCCTGCCCCAACCCGCACCTGCTCGACCTCGTGCACCGCGGGTGGTCCCGGCTGTCCGGCATCCGCGACACGACGTTCGCTTTCGTGCCCGGCCGTGCCCAGCACTCCGTCGACGAGCACGTCGAGATCCTGCACCTGATCCGCACCGGCGCGGACCCGCTCGAGATCGAGCTGGCCGCGCGCAACCACCGCTGGCGCACGATGGAAGCGTTCCTCGATGCCCGGCATCCGAAGACCGCCTGACCCCGAAGGATGATGATGACCGACGCATACGTCCCGGCCGACCTGCCGGAGAAGATTCAGCACTACATCGACGGCGAGTTCGTGGACTCGGTCGACGGCGACACCTTCGAGGTGCTCAACCCCGTCACCAACGAGACCTACGTGCACGCCGCCGCCGGCAAGAAGGCCGACATCGAGCGCGCCGTCGCCGCCGCGCGCCGCGCGTTCACCGAGGGCCCCTGGCCGCGGATGCTGCCGCGCGAGCGCTCCCGTGTGCTGCACCGCATCGCCGACATCGTCGAGTCCCGCGATCAGCGCCTAGCCGAGCTGGAGTCCTTCGACTCCGGTCTGCCCATCACCCAGGCGCTGGGCCAGGCCCGCCGCGCGGCGGAGAACTTCCGCTTCTTCGCCGACCTGATCGTCGCCCAGTCCGATGACGCGTTCAAGGTGCCGGGCAAGCAGATGAACTACGTCAACCGCAAGCCCATCGG
>JAITUD010000197.1 GCA_031286555.1 Microbacterium sp.
AGTTCGACAACGGCATCGGCGGCAACGGCCGCGGCGGGGAACTGACGGTCGCGCTCACCGTGCTGGCCGGCGGCATCGCACGCACCGGCTACGTGCACGCGATCGGCCTGTCGGAGCAGGATGCCGCGGAGACGTACGCCGCCGTCGCGGCCGATGTGCCCGGCGCCGTGGCATCCGCCGAGGAGTTCTGGAACCGCCAGCTGACCGCGGCGTTCACACCCGGCGACGCGGAGTTCTCCGGGGCCCTGCCCGTGCTCGACACGTCGTCGGCGCCGCTGCGCCGGCTGTACTGGTGGGCGGCGCTCGGGCTGATCTGGTTCCGCCGCGACTTCGCCGGGAACGTGCTCGGCCGCTCCTACGACACCCTCATGCCCAACTACTGGGGCACCACGACGTTCATCTGGGACTACAGCCTCAGCTCGGTCAGTCATGCGCTGCTCGACCCGGCTGAGATGCGTAACCAGGTGCGGCACTGGATCTCGCTCGACATCCACTCGCACTTCGGCACCTCGTCGCTCACCGGCGGGCCCGTCGGCCGCTGGTACTCCGTGAACGACTACGCGATGACCCGGCTGGTGCACGACTACGTGCGCTTCACCGGCGACACGGCATTCCTCGACGAGGTGGTCGGCGACGTGACCGTCGCCGAGTCCGTGCGGCAGTGGGCCACCGCGTGGAAAGCGCTGCGCCGCGACACCGCACTGGCGGACTACGGCGAGATCGACAACCTGCTCGAGTGCGTGAGTTCGTACACGCACGAGGTCGCCGGCCTGAACGCGGCGAACGTGTGGAGCATGCGCGCCGCCGCCGAACTTGACGAGCTGCGCGGCGATGCGGCGAGCGCGGAAGGCCTGAGGGACGAGGCATCCGCCCTGCTTCCCTCGGTGATCGACCGCTACCTGCCCGGCACGGGCATCTTCGCCGCGGGGCAGCCCGACGGCACCCGGCTGCCGGTGCGGCACTGCTACGACTTCAGCGTCGTCGGCACGACGATCGCCGACGACCTCGCTCCCGAAGTGCGCGCCGAGATGGTCGCGTTCTTCGAGCGCGAGCTGCAGACGGAGAACTGGATGCGGGCGCTCTCGCCCTGGGATCCGGATGCCAGTTACAGCCCGCGCCCCGACCATCAGTGGAACGGTGCGTACCCGGCATGGCCGGCGGATGCCGGGCGCGCACTGGCCGCTCTCGGGGCGCCCGACGTGCTCACCGACTGGATCGAGGGGCTCTCTCGCACCGCGAACCAGGGCCCGATGGGACAGGCGCACTTCGTCGAGGAGGCGGTGTCCGGTATCAACGGCGGAGCGCGGAAGGCACCGCCGCAGCTGCCGTACATCATCGACTGGTCGTGCTCGTCGTCCGGTGCCTGGATCGAGCTGGTGATCGAGGCGCTGTTCGGCGTCACGGTCGCCGCCGACGGCACGGTGTCGGCCGACGGCTGCGTCGCCGCCCTCGACCCGGATGCCGTGCTGCGCGGCCTGCGGGTCGGAGACCGGATGTACGACATCGACGCGCGGGGGCGCGTGACCCTCTCCGGTCGTTGAGCAGGAACGTCAGAACCACGAACACGAAGGAGTGATCGAGATGAACAGAAGGACCCTCATCGCCACCGGCCTGGCCGCCGTGACCCTGTGCGCCGGCGTGCTGGTCGCCGCACCGGCGAACGCCGCGGCCCCGGCAGAGAAGCACACCGGACAGTGCTCCCTCGTCGACAAGACCCTCACCGCCACGGCATCCGTCGACCAGCCACTGACAGACACCTTCCGCAGCTACGCAGAGACCGGCGGCGGATGGACCGGCGCCGACAGCACCTATTCGCTGCCGCTGCGCGGCGGCCGCACCGGGTGGTTCTTCTCGGACACCTTCCTCGGCACCGTGAACCCGGACGGCTCGCGCCCGAAGGACTCCCCGTTCGTGAACAACTCGATCGTGGTGCAGAGCGCGAAGGGCCTGTCCACCGTCACCGGCGGCACCGCAGACGAACCGGAGGCGATCGTGCCGCCCGAGGCCGACGGCCGCTGGTACTGGATCGGCGATCCGGCATCCGGCGCGAAGGGCACCGTGCAGGTTCCGCTGCTGCAGTTCACGAGGTTCGGCACCGGGCAGTGGGACTGGGGCTGGAGCGCGAACCGCATGGCCACGCTCGACGGAGACACGCTGAAACTGCAGTCGATCGCCGATCTGCCCTCGGCCACCGGCGTCAACTGGGGCTCCTGGACGCTGCAGGAGGGTCGCACCACCTACATCTACGGGATCAAGGACATCGACGGCGTCCGCTCGGCGCATGTCGCGCGGACGACCGACGGCACGGGCCTCGCCGGCACCTGGACGTACTGGGACGGAGCGGGATGGTCGGACGCCGAGGCCGACGCGGTTCCGGTCGCGCAGTACGTGTCGAACGAATTCAGCGTGGCACGGTACAAGGACGGCGACCTGATGGTCACGCAGGACACCTCCGAACTGTTCAGCACCCGCATCGTCGCCCGCACCTCGTGTTCGCCGATCGGACCGTTCGGCGATGAGGTCGAGCTGTACCGCACGCCCGAGACCGGCGCCTTCGGCAGCTACGGCGACGCCGACGTGTTCACCTACAACGCGCACGAGCACCCCGAGATGCGGAAGGGCGACCGGCTCCTG
>JAITUD010000029.1 GCA_031286555.1 Microbacterium sp.
CCGAGGCCTATGCGGCCTTCGCAGAGCGCCGGTTCGGCTGGCAGCCCGACCCCTCCCGCATCCGCACGACCGCCGACGTGAGCATGGGCGTCGTGGAGATCCTGCGCCGTGTGATCGCACCGGGAGAGCGCGTGATCGTCACGCCGCCGGTGTACCCGCCGTTCTTCGACCTGGTCGACGAGGCCGGAGGCGTCGTCGAGCGTGTGCCGCTGCGCGACACCGGCTCCGGCTGGGAGCTCGACCTCGACGGCATCGATGCGACCCTCGCCGCCGGCGCCCGCGCGGTGCTGCTGTGCAATCCGCACAACCCGACCGGCTCTGTGCACAGCCGGGAATCACTCGCCGGTCTCGCGGAGGTCGTCGAGCGGCACGGCGCCGTCGTCGTCTCAGACGAGATCCACGCGCCGCTCGTGCAGCCGGACGCCGGGTACACGCCGTTCCTCGCCGCGTCGGATGCGGCGGCGCGCGTCGGCTTCGCCGTCACCAGCGCCAGCAAGGCGTTCAACCTCGCCGGCCTGAAGTGTGCGCTGATGATCGCGGCCTCCGACGAGCACGATGCGGTCCTGCGCGGCCTGCCGGTCGAAGTGGAGTGGCGCACCGGCCAGTTCGGGGTGCTGGCGGCCGTCGCCGCGTTCTCGCCCGAGAGCGACGCGTGGCTGGACGGGCTGCTCGCCGCTCTGGACGAGAACCGTCGCCTATTGGGCGACCTGCTCTCGGAGCAGCTGCCCGGCTCTCGCTACCGGATGCCGGATGCCGGCTACCTCGCATGGATCGATCTGACCGACCTGGGCTGGGGCGACAACCCTGCGAAGCGCATCCTCCGCGAGGCGAAGGTCGCGCTGCACTTCGGACCCGCGTTCGGCGCCGAGGGCCGCGGCCACGTGCGGCTGAACTTCGGCACCAGTCCGGAGATCATCCGCGAGGCAGTGCAGCGGATCGTGCCGCTGGTCGACGCGTGAGCGCCCCGGCACCCGCGCCGACGATCTGGGACGGGCCCCGACTGGGCATCACGGTCGGCTCCGTCGTCCTGATCTTCCTCGCGGCGATCGAGGCGCTGGCGGTCACCACGGTGATGCCCCTCGTCGCGACGGACCTGCACGGCGAGGCGCTGTACGCCGTCGCGTTCGCGGGGACCCTGGCGACCGGCGTGATCGGCATGGTCGCCGCCGGCGCGTGGAGCGATCGGGCCGGCCCGCGCGCACCGCTCTACACCGCCATCGCGCTGTTCACGGTCGGGCTGCTGATCGCGGGCCTGGCGACCGACATGTACACCCTGGTGCTGGGCCGACTCATCCAGGGCCTCGGCGGCGGCGGGCAGACCGTCGCTCTGTATGTCGTGGTGGCGCGGGTGTACCCGCCGCAGCTGCACGGCCGGATCTTCGCCGCCTACGCCGCGGCCTGGGTTGTGCCGTCGATGATCGGACCGTTCCTGGCCGGGGCGGTGGCGCAGTACCTGCACTGGCGGTGGGCGTTCCTCGGGGTCGCGGTGCTCACGGCGCTCGCCTTCGTTCTGGTCGCCGTGCGTCTGCGCGGCGTCGATCTGAACGCACATCCAGGCGGTGCCGACGCTCCACGCGCCGAGGGCACACCCGCCGGAGGCCGGATCGGCATGCGGATCCTGCTCGCCGTGGTGGTCGCGGTCGCGGCGGTCGCGGTCGGCTTCACCGCGGATCTCGCGCCGGCGGCGGGCTGGCCGCTGGCCGTGGCATCCGTCGTCGTCATCGCCTTCGCGATCCGTCCGCTGCTTCCGGTGGGCACGCTGATGGCCGCTCCGCGTCTGCCGAGCGTCGTACTGATGCGCGGGATGGCGGCCGGTGCGTTCTTCGCGGCTGAGGCCTACGTGCCCAAGATGCTCATGGAGCGGTTCGACTTCAGCCCGACGATCGCCGGCCTCGCGCTCACGGTCTCGGCGCTGGCCTGGTCGGGCGGTTCCGCTGTGCAGGGCAGGTACGGCGAGCGGCTCGGCAGCCGTCGGATGGTGGCGATCAGCACGGTCCTGATGCTGATCGGGTTCGGCGGTGTGCTGACGATCTCGCTGCTGCACGCCGCGCCCTGGGCGGTCGTCGCGCTGTGGGGCTTCGCCGGCGGTGGGATGGGTCTTCTCTACCCGCGACTCACGGTGCTCACGCTCGCGTACTCGACGCCGACCGATGAGGGATTCAACTCCTCGGCGCTGTCGATCTCGGACTCCACCGGTTCAGCGGTGACGATCGCGATCGCCGGCCTGCTGTTCGTCAGCCTGCCTCTTGCCGGCTCGGGATTCCCGGTGGTGTTCGCGTTGGCGGTCGTCGTGCTGCTGATCGCCGCGGTTCCCGGCTTCCGACTCGGCGACGGACCGGGGGTCGCGGCCGTCAGCTCCGCTGATCCGTCACCGAGCTGAGCGTGGTGAATGCGCGGATCCCGGCGCGGAACACGGCGTCGAGTTCTGCGGTGGGATCGTCAGCGGCATCCGTCGTCGCTCCGATGCTCTGGGCGTGCATGCGCTGCTGCACGAGCGTGGAGTGTCCCAGGATGAACTCGAAGAGGGCATCGGCCGACGCGTCGTCGCCGATCACCGTCTGAAGCGCGTCCTGAGCGCGCCGCGCTCCGAGGCGCAGTGCGTAGGTGGACATCACGACCTCGGCGCCGTCGCGGTAGGCGAGCAGGGCGTCGCGGATGCCGACGGCGATCGGGGCGACATCGGTGCCGGGGTCCGGCTCGGGGATGCGGGAGAGGATGCGGTCGGCGACGGCCGCCAGCAGCTCCTGCTTGCTGGCGAAATGCCAGTACAGGGCGCTGGGCTGCACCTCGAGCTCGGCGGCGAGGCGTCGCATCGACAGGTCGGGCAGGCCCACGCGGTCGAGCAGGGCGAGGGCGAGTGTCGTCACGGAGTCGCGGTCGTGTCGTCCAGGAGCCATGCCATCAGTATACTGAACGGCGTTCAGGTGAACAGTGTTCAGGAGGCCTACATGTCCGCATCCCCTCGTCCGCTCGGCGCCGATATCGCGCGTATCGCCGTGTTCGCGGCGCTCATCGTCGTGCTCGGCATGGTCGTCGTGCCGCTGCCCGGCGGTGTGCCGATCACCGCCCAGACCCTGGGCGTGATGCTCGCAGGGCTCGTGCTCGGCGCGCGCCGAGGTGCGCTGTCGGTGCTGCTCGTGCTGGCCCTCGCTGCGATCGGACTCCCCGTGCTGGCGGGCGGACGCGGGGGGCTCGGCGTCTTCGTCGGCCCCTCGGCGGGATACCTGCTGGGCTGGGTGGCCGGCGCCGTGGTGATCGGGCTCATCGCGCACCACGGCCGATTCACCTGGTGGCGGGCCGGCGTCGCCACAGTGGTCGGCGGCATCCTCGCGATCTACCTGTTCGGCATCCCCGTGCAGGCGCTCGTCACCGGCGTGCCGCTGGGGCCGAGCGCCCTGTCGAGCCTCGCGTTCCTGCCCGGTGACCTGCTGAAGGCCGTCGCCGCGACGGTGCTCGCCGTTTCCCTGCACCGGGCATACCCGCGGGCGTTCGAGAACCGGGCCCCGGCCGTGGCCCATGCGGCCTGAGAGCACCGCGGAGGCCGCGATCGAGTTCGACGGGGTCGGTGTCGAGGCGGAGGGCCGCCCGATCCTGTCGGATGTCCGGGTGCGACTCGCCGCGCAGCGCACCGCCGTGATCGGAGGCAACGGATCGGGCAAGTCCACCTTCGCCCGGCTGCTGAACGGCCTTCGGCTGCCGAGCTCGGGGCGCGTCAGTGTGCTCGGCCTTGACCCCGCGCGTAAGTCGAAGGAGCTGCGCCGGAGGGTCGGGTTCGTCTTCACGAACCCGGAGGCGCAGATCCTGATGCCCACCGCGGCCGAGGACCTCGCGCTGTCGCTGCGCGGGATGCCGCGGCACGAGATCCCCGCCCGCGTCGAGGAGG
>JAITUD010000256.1 GCA_031286555.1 Microbacterium sp.
GACCTCGACCTTCTCCTGCCGCCCACCGGCGCGCACAACTGCGTAAACCACTTCGTACCTGTTTCGTCAGGGAGCCCAACGGGCTCCGGAATCTCTCACGGGAAGACTGTTGCCTGCGATCGTCGCGCTGCGACGGATGCGGATGCAGGACTTGCCCCCGTCACACCCGAAGGGCCGACAGGGATCGCGCACCAAGGGACTACTTTACCGGATGCCGCACCCTGTCGCAAAGCGAGCCGGGAGGTGTGTCTCGTGACGCGCCCCGCCCCGCGCATACGGTCCTAGGATCGCGACATGGCTGTACTCGTCGACGACCCCCGCTGGCCCGCGCACGGACGACTGTGGGCGCACCTGGTCAGCGACTCCAGCCTGGACGAGCTGCATGAGTTCGCTCGCGCGCAGGGCGTGCCGGCACGGGCGTTCGACCGCGATCACTACGACGTCCCGGAGGATCTCGTGCCGAGACTCCTTGCCGCCGGCGCGGAGCGCGTCGGCGGCAAGGAGCTCGTCAGGAGACTGATCGCGTCAGGACTGCGCATCCCCGCCCGCGACCGGCGCTGACGCGTCGGCGACCGGCTCGGGACGCACCACCGGGGTGCCGGAGAGCGCCGCGGTCGTCACGCGACGACGGTTCCGGCCCTGGCCGGGGGCCTTCGGCTCGGGCAGCGCGTCGAGCACCGAGTCGAGCAGCTGCTCTGCCTCGCTGCGGGGACCCTTGCGCTCGGAGCGCTTCTTGCGCTTCTTCGGACGCTCGGGCGCGGGCTCCGCAGACTGCTCCTGCTCGACGTGGACGCCCTCGGCGTTCGGCACGATCGTGGATGCGGCGATCGCGGCGAGGGCCGACTTGGCCCCCTCGGTGATGCTGTGCGTGCCGCCGTTCGCGGCCGCGGGAGCCTGAACCGGCTGACCGCCGCCGTTGTTGTTGTTGCCGCCGCTGTTGCCGCCGCCGCCGTTGCTGTTGCCGCCGCGCGAGCGACGACCCTGGCCGCCACCGGACGTGCTGCCCGCCGAGCGGTGCTTGACGACCGGGTCGTGGTGCACGATCACGCCGCGACCGGCGCAGACCTCGCAGGGCTCGCTGAATGTCTCGAGCAGGCCGAGGCCGAGCTTCTTGCGGGTCATCTGCACGAGACCGAGCGAGGTGACCTCGGCGACCTGGTGCTTCGTGCGGTCACGGCTCAGGCACTCCACCAGGCGGCGCAGCACGAGGTCGCGATTGGACTCGAGCACCATGTCGATGAAGTCGACGACGATGATGCCGCCGATGTCGCGCAGGCGCAGCTGGCGGACGATCTCCTCCGCAGCCTCGAGGTTGTTCTTGGTGACCGTCTCCTCGAGGTTGCCGCCGGAGCCGACGAACTTGCCGGTGTTCACGTCGACGACGGTCATGGCCTCGGTGCGGTCGATCACGAGCGATCCGCCGGAGGGCAGCCAGACCTTGCGGTCCAGCGCCTTCTCGATCTGCTCGGTCACGCGGAAGGCGTCGAACGGGTCGACCTCATCCTCGTAGGCCTCGACGCGCTCGAGCAGGTCGGGCGCGACGCTCTCGAGGTAGGCGCGGATGGTGCGCTGCGCGTCCTCGCCCTGGATGAGCATCTTCGTGAAGTCCTCGTTGAAGACGTCACGGACGATCTTGACCAGCAGGTCCGGCTCTGCATGCAGCAGCGACGGCGCCGACTGCGACTCGACCAGCTTCTGGATGTGCTCCCACTGCGAGGTGAGCCGCTGCACGTCGCGGGTGAGCTGCTCCTCGGTGGCGCCCTCGGCCGCGGTGCGGACGATCACGCCGGACGACTCCGGCAGCACCTCCTTGAGGATGCGCTTCAGACGTGCGCGCTCGTTGTCGGGCAGCTTGCGCGAGATGCCGTTCATCGAACCGCCCGGCACGTACACGAGGTAGCGGCCGGGAAGCGAGATCTGGCTGGTCAGGCGGGCGCCCTTGTGGCCCACCGGGTCCTTGGTGACCTGGACCAGCACACGGTCGCCCGGCTTGAGCGCGAGCTCGATGCGACGCGGCTGGTTGCCGGTCTCGACGCCGTCCCAGTCGACCTCACCGGAGTACAGCACCGCGTTGCGGCCGCGGCCGATGTCGACGAACGCGGCCTCCATGCTGGGCAGCACGTTCTGCACGCGACCGAGGTACACGTTGCCGATCAGCGACGCGTCCTGGGTGCGGGCGACGGAGTGCTCGACGAGCACGTTGTCCTCGAGCACGCCGATCTGGGTGCGTCCGTTCTTGGCGCGCACGACCATCATCCGGTCGACGGCCTCGCGGCGGGCGAGGAACTCGGCCTCGGTGACCACGGGACGGCGGCGGCCGGCGTCGCGACCGTCGCGGCGGCGCTGCTTCTTCGCCTCGAGACGGGTCGATCCCTTGATCGCCTTCGGCTCGGTGATGTACTCGACGACGCGCTGACGCTGACGAGGCTCGGAGCGCTCCTCGTCGCCCTCGCCACGGCGGCGGCGTCCACGACGGCCTGCGCCGTCGGCATCCTGCTCGTCGTCGCGACGTGCGGGCAGCGGGACGATCTCCGGGGCGTAGAAGTGCAGCTGGGTCGAGACCTTCGACACGAAGACCTCGGGCAGCAGTCCGAGGGTCACGGCCGTGACGGGCTGCGGCTCGGATGCCGGCGCTGCGGGCTCCTCGACGGGAGCCTCGGTCCCGGCGGGCGCTTCCTCGACAGGGGTCTCGACCGCGGCAGGCGTCTCAGGCTCGGCGGGCGCCTCGGCGGCCGGTGCCTCCTCGACCGCGGCTTCGGCGGTCGAGGTCACCTCTGCCACAGTCGCGGCGACGGTCTCCGGCTCTGCGGCATCCGTCTCCGGTTCCGCAGCCTCCGTCGGGGCGGCGGGCTCAGCCGCTACCGGCTGCTCCAGCAGCGCGTCGAGGTCAAGGGTCTGGTTGTCATCGTTCTGATCGGCCATCTCTGGCGTACTCCCTGCGCAGGGCACTGTGTGCTCCGCGAAAACTCGTGCGGCACGTACTGCCGCGAACTCACAGACGGTCGGCGTGTGCTCGGACCGCGTTGGGGCTGTACCCCGAAGTCTCTTCGATGCGAGTGTGTCGCATCTGCATGCCATTATCGCACTTCGGCGCGCCGCCCGCGGCATCCGCCCTTTCGCGCGTCAGGTGATTGATACCGGCTGATGCCATAATCCGACCATGGCCTCAGAACCCAGTCCCACCGCACAGCCGCGGATGCCCCTCGCCCTGGCACTCACCCTGATCATCGGAGGGGCACTCGGACTCCTTGCGGCGTTCGCGCTGGAGATGGACCACATCCTGCTGCTGAAGACGCCCGACACGGCGTTGACCTGCGACATCAGCAGTGTCCTGAGCTGCGGCAAGAACATCGATTCACCGCAGGGCAGCACCTTCGGGTTCCCGAACCCGATCCTGGGGCTGATGATGTTCCCCGCGCCGATCGTCGTGGGCTTCGCACTGCTGGCCAAGGCGCGGTTCTCCGCCTGGTTCTGGTGGATCTTCAACGCCGGCATGCTGTTCGCGATCGTCTTCATCTACTGGCTGGCCTTCCAGAGCATCTTCGTGATCGGCACCCTGTGCCCGTGGTGCTCGCTGGTCTACGTCGTCGTCATCCCGATGTTCCTGGGCACGACGGTGCGCAACCTGCGCGCAGGCCTCGCCGGGGGCGCGCTGCAGCGCTTCGGCGACGCGATCGTGGCGTGGGTCCCGCTGATCGCGATCCTCGGCTATGCGATCATCTTCGTCACCGCACAGCTGCATCTGAACGTCCTGTCCACGCTCTTCTGAGCCATCCGGACATGAAGAAGGCGCCTCCCGGACGGGAGGCGCCTTCTTGCGTCACGGGTTCAGCTGAACCAGATGCCCAGTTCACGGGCGGCCGACTCGGGGCTGTCCGAGCCGTGCACGAGGTTCTGCTGCACCTTCAGGCCCCAGTCGCGGCCGAAGTCGCCGCGGATGGTGCCGGGGGCGGCCGTGGTCGGGTCGGTGGTGCCGGCGACCGACCGGAAGCCCTCGATGACGCGGTTGCCCGCGAGGCGGATCGCCACGGACGGACCGGACATCATGAACTCGATCAGCGGCTCGTAGAAGGGCTTTCCCTCGTGCTCGGCGTAGTGCGCGGCGAGCACGTCGCGATCGGGCTCGACCAGGCGGAGGTCGACGAGCGCGTAGCCCTTCGCCTCGATGCGGGCCAGGATCGCACCGGTCAGACCGCGGGCGACGCCGTCGGGCTTGACCAGGACGAGGGTTTCTTCGGTAGCCATGTCATTCGCTCTCTGTCGGAGTCTCAGCTTCGGCCCTCGGCGCACGGGCGTCGATACGGGCCCCCATGATCGTCGCATACGCCCACATGCCGCCGAAAATCAGCACCACGAACGCGATGGCGGGAACGAGGATCGCCGACAGCGCGACGATCGCCTGCAGCACCCAGCCGGCGGGGATCGCCCAGGGCTTGGTGATCATGCCGGCGACGGCCCACATCAGCAGGGCCATCACCACGCCGAAGACGATCCCCCACCAGGACGGGATGCCGGCCGGCAGCACGTTCAGGCCGAAGATCGTGAGCCCGGCGAGGAACACCACGATCGCCTCGAAGCCGAGCACGATCGGTGCGAGCTTCTGGACGAGTGTCCGCTGCGGGCGGGAAGCGCGTGCGCTCACGCGGTCCACCCCGACTTCCAGTCCTCCTCCTCGGAGAGCGCGATCGCCTCACCGGCCA